>JAFUJE010000114.1 GCA_017473795.1 Clostridia bacterium | reverse complement strand
CATTAATAAGGACGGTACCAACAAAGAGGCTGATTGGAAGACGGTTTTATAACCTTGGATACTGGTACGCTCGTGGTAAGTCTGGCACATATCAAAACCCAAAGCCGCATACGGTGTCGAGTAAACAGTATTAAAAGTTTCAATCAGTAACAACACCGCCAACAGAGCCAAGAACTTCTGCGTTTCACCCCACGTGGGAGCAATGTACCAAATCAGTAAATTCAACACTGCCACGCCGACACAACCAATCAACATGAAGAAGTGACGCTTGCCGAAACGTCCCCGAAAGTTATCGGACAAAGCACCAACCAACGGGTCGGTAACAGCGTCCCACACCGTTGAAATCGCAATCGCCAAGCCCATGAGCGTTCCTGACAGCCCTAAAATACCAGTACCAAAAAACATCAGGAAATTACCCAACATTTGGTTAACACAGCCATAACCAAAGGCACCGACGCCGTAGACTAATTTATCCCGTTGCGTAACTTTCATCTTTTATATTTCTATTTGCTAAAAATCAAATTTATCAGCATACTATAGATAAAGATTATGGGGAAATTTACAACGGGAGAAAAACCAAAGTTCGATTTAATTACGGCTTCGAAAACCAAGAAGTACAAAATTATTACGGCGGTAATTTTAGTTGTTGGCTTGCTAATGTTAGGTGGCGGATTATTATTCCGTGGGTTAGTAACCTCGGCAGTGGCACCTAATTCTTTACAAATTGATATGCTTTCTAACTTACAAGGAAACAACTGCACCATTTCTAAAAATCAGTTATTTTGTCTCAGTACTGGTACTGTGGAAGGTCGTGCTTTGTCGCAACCAATCATTTTTGAACTTAAAGACGGCGCCGAAGATTTCTTGGAAGTTTGGGACGCAAAAGAAACACAACAAATTACTACTTCGCATTACCCCGGTCTGTTCTGGCTCCACATCAAAGACGATGCTCCCAAATTTGTTAACAAGGAAGGTTACGAAGTCAATCCTAGTGGACGCTTAGTTATTAGGTGCGGTTCCCATGTACTTGAAATCAATTTTACTTACATAGCCGAATAAACAACGACAAAATTTGCATATTCACCAAAAGTTGTCCATATTTATGGGCTATGAAACATAAATTTAGTTGGAAAAAAATTTTTAATAAAAAGTTCTGGGTTGGTGCCATTATTGTTGCGGTCGCTACCGTACTGGCTGTAATTGGGATTGTGAACTTTGGACGGGACGACAAATACCAAATGGCATTGGAAAACATTGCGGAAGCCCGTTTCTATTTAAAAAGTGCGCCCGCAGACAATTCGATTGGCTCTGTCCAAATGTACAGTGGAATTCGGGAAACTGATTTCCAAGCCGACGGTATTGCGACCCCAACCGTGGCGTTTACCGTCCTTTCCGTTGAACCCACAAACGACAAAATAGTTTACAATGGTTGTATTACCACTTTAATCCAAATTAACGACCAAGCACCTGTCACTTTAGTATTAGAAAAAAATCCGTACGGCAACAACTATGCTGGCGACTTAGAAACCGCCTTAGACGTTAATGCGCAAGTCAACATTACCTTCCAAGCCAACGGCGAAACAATTGGCAATGTGGCTTTGCACTCGGTAATGCCAGAAGGAGCCATTAGTTGGGATTCAGCCTTGGAAATTGCTTGCCAAACGTTAGACAAAGTTTTACCAGCCGATACCCGCACGGAAAGTGCGACCAAAATTTTGTGCGATAATTCAACGGTTTATACACCGTACTGGTTTGTTTCTTTTGTGACCGAAGCCGGTGACCGTTACTTTGTGGTAATCAGTCACGACGGCAAAGTAATTGGTACCAGTGAAAAATAACGCTTAGATGTTTAACCACAAGAAACCATAACCCGCCAACAAACTGACGGCAATTAAGCAAGTAATAACAAAGATTTTTTCACGCCATAATTGTTTTTGACGTAACAAGAAAATAATTCCTAAACCAGCGTTCACGCACAAACCACCCAACAATGCCCCGAAACGTAAACCGCCAATCAAATAAAATTCGGTTAAAACAACACTCGCCGCACAGTTTGGAATCAGACCAACCAAAACTGCTAACAGCGGTTGCAACCATAAACTGCCACCTAAGAAAGTGGTTAAACGTTCATGACCAACCCAAATATCTGCCACGCAACCAAAAAGAAAACTTACCGCAAAAATGAACGCCCAAATTTTTAAACTATGAAATAAAGGGTGTTTCCAGTTAAAACCATCAACCTTATGATGACAGCAACCGTCATGCAAATTAACACCGGCGTGTTCCTCATGTTGCTGTTCTTCCGCCACTTTAATTACTGGAGTTTTCGGCGTGGATACACTCACTGTGGCGGGACGGCGATAAAACAAACGATACAACCAATTGGCTAAATAACCGACCACAATGGCAATTACAATTTTTGATGCAAACAAAATAATAATGGATAACCATTTTTCTTTGCTCGGGTGTGCCAACAACATTGGCAACGCTTCATCACTGGTTGCCACAAAAATTGACAACAAGGTACCAACCGGAATAATCCCCCGGGCAAATAAATCTGAAGCCACGACCGAGAAACCACATTGTGGCACCGAACCAACCAAAGCCCCTAACACCGGACTAGCTTTCCCTTGCAAGAAATGATTGTGGTCGAGGTTGTGTGACCACTTGAATTCAACAAACTCAATCAAAAAGTAAACCGCTAACAAAATCGCAAAAGCGATAGCGCTTTCCATTAAAGTTTCACAAAAAACTTCCCAATAAGCCACAGTCCTATAGTATAGAATTTTTTTCGGAAAATCACAACGCAAAATTTCTTAGCGTCGTGATGCACTGTGTGTTTAGTGACGGTGTTTTGGTCGGAGCGGCGGGAATTGAACCCACGACCTCAAGTCCCCCAGACTTGCGCGATACCACTACGCTACGCCCCGAAAATGTTTAAGCATCATCACCGGTATCTGGACGCCACTACGCCCCGTCGCCTCAGCATAGCACGAAGCACGGAAAACTTCAACAATTAATATTCGACACGATAAAGTGTCAGTCCTTTAGCGGGTGCGGTCTTGCCGGCTTGACGGCGGTCACGGGCAGCCAACACACGGGCAACATCGGGCTTTTGTAATAAAGTCCCCACGATAATGCGTACCATATTATGTAAGAAACCATTACCACGAATAACGAACCAAATCTCTTGCGGGGTCGGTGTTTGGATATCCAAACTGTAAATTGTACGCACCGGACTTTTATCTCGCAATTCGGCACAAAACGATGTGAAGTCATGTGTTCCAACTAGCACTTGGGCTTGAGCACGTAACTGTTCGATATCCACCGGTTTATAAAGTTGCCAATGGTCACTGTCAAACGCTGGGTGTCGTACCGCCGACACATAACATTTGTAAATATATGTTTTGGCTTTGGCGTCACTGCGTGCGTTGAACTTGGGTAAAAGTTCGGCGGCAGTAACCGCAATATCGGCCGGTAAGTAACTGTTCACACCTAATAAAAATTGGTAGATTTTGATATCTTCTCGGGGACACAGACAAGAAACAACTTGCCCCACTGCGTGCACACCGGCATCGGTACGTCCACTGCCAACTACTTTAACCGGTGTCGCAAAATAACGGGAAATGGCTTTTTCCAACTCATTTTGAATGGTACGTTGCCCAATTTGCGATTGAAAGCCGGCGTACTTAGTCCCAAGATACTCACATTGAATTTTTAAATGCACACCGCAGTTTAACACAAGGCACAACGGCTCGGCAAATTATTACGGAAAATTACAAACTATGTTTAGTCATAATGCCGCCACCCAAAACAATGTCGCCTTGGTACAAGACAGCGGCTTGTCCCGGTGTCACAGCACGTTGCGGTTCGTCAAAAACAATCTTAACTTGGTGTGGTGCCAAAACATGAATCGTGGCGGGTTGTTCTTTTTGGTTGTAACGGATTTTTACTTGGCAACGGAATTCTTTCTCCGCCGGCACGCCGTTAATCCAGTGAAAGTCTTGCACCATGGCATAGTCTTGCAATAAACCGTCCCGACCACACAAACAAACTTGGTTTTTGGTGGGACAAATATCGCAAACATATAGCCTTTGCTCGGCCGCAATATTTAAGCCTTTACGTTGCCCAATTGTGTAATGAATGATTCCCCGGTGTTGACCTAATACTTTGCCGGTCGTATCTACGAAGTCCCCAACTGGATAATGCTTGCCGGTATACTGCTCAATCACCTTAGCGTAATCGCCGTCGGGAACAAAACAAATATCTTGGCTTTCTTTTTTGGTAGCATTAACAAAACCATGCTCGGTTGCGATTGCCCGCACTTGGGTCTTGGTTAATCCGCCCAACGGGAACAAGGTATGTGCCAACTGTTCCGCCGTTAATTGATACAAAAAATAAGTTTGGTCTTTGCTGGCATCAACGGCTTTTTGTAAATAGTATTGTCCCCCGCTTTGCCGTATCCGAGCATAATGTCCGGTAACAATCACATCACACCCTAATTCACGGGCGCAATCATAAAGTTTGTCAAACTTCAAATAGCGATTGCAATCCAGACACGGATTTGGTGTAATCCCTTGTTCGTAACAAGCAATAAACTTATCAATTACCTTGGCTTTGAAATCCGCCGTAAAATCATAAACATGAAAAGGCATCTGTAAACGTGTCGCAACACTGCGGGCGTCGGACACATCTTGAGCACTGCCACAAGTTTCTGCCGTCGCATCTGTTACCGTTCTTAACTGCATTGTGCAACCAACGCAGTCCCAGCCTTGCCCCTGCGTCAACAAGCCTGCCACACTGGAATCCACGCCACCACTCATCGCAATTAAAGCCTTTTTCATTTCACACAATTATACTGCAAACTGCCACGTTTGTAAAACCAGCAGGCATACCAAACAACTTATAATTCAATGCCCCAATCTTGCTGGGTCATTTCGGGTTGCTTTCCTGCCATTACCAAAAGAGAATTTTTCTCTGCTGGGGTTAAAACTGAGACTTCGGGCAAAACGTATTCAACCCCGAAAAAATCATTTTGTTTAAGGTAAGCGACTGCTTCTTCAAAAGATTTAGTATAGTTGAGAGTATTTACCATTTCCTCAAAAGTCGGAACTTGCATCGCCTGCATTACATATCTGCTTTTTAATTCATTGGCACTTTTTTTAATTTTGGATAAATTCAAGATAGTTGCTTTTTGGGCGTTTGTGAGATAATCCATTTTCGGCAACAAGTTACCAGTGTAGTAATCACACCGGTCCATAATTTTTAAAACCGCTGGGAAGCTTTTATCACAACGGTCTAATTCCGCCTCGCACTGTTTAAACAAAGTATATTGGTCGCTGTTACTTGCTTGAACGTTGGTTTGTGGTAAAGTTTTGTTTTCTTGCGCAATAGAAAGAATTAACCTTTCTTCTTTGGTTAAAAAATCAAGTTTGGGCAAAAGCGCATCAGCATGTTGATAATTATACTTTTCACAAATTAACATAACTTCTTTGAATTTTTTGGCACTACCTAAATCACGAGCCACTGTTTCAATACTTGCATTAATTTTAGCATCTTTAGCTAATGCAAATTTTTTACGGGCACGCAAAGTGTCAAAACTATCTTTGCGCAGTGCGGACTGCTGTAGCGGATTTTTCGCTAATTTATCGTGACCGTAACTGTTAATAATGGACTTGAGATCGTCCATTAATTCGTCCCAATAAGTGTTAGGTATGTATCTTTCCGACTTGAAGTTTTGGATACTATTTTCCACACCTTTGCATAACGCCCATGCCATCATTTGCGAAACACAATCCGCATTAGAAGATTGATACGCAACGCCGTCAATAACTTTGGGTTTTAAACTCCAATTTTGGTCCCTAGCGGTTAAACCTATATCGTGTTCATCAATTCTTTCATGAGGGGCATAACTGTCAAAATAAGAATTTAACAAAGAACTAGAAATAATTTGGATACTTTCCGCCGCTGTGTCACTTCTATTCCCATAGAAAGTCCCCGGTGTATCTTGGTGTAAATGGATACCGTTTATATTGTCGTCTTGGTTTCTGTTTATCACGCCGCCCAAGTCAAATTTTTCAAAATGATCAGAGCCAACGACTTTATCATTTTGACTAATTACCCGTACGCTTGGAATTTTGTTAGTAACAACATTTTGCGGTGCATAAGACACTTCTAAAGTTGCACGATTAATGGCGTAAATTTCATCTTCACGATAGCCAATGTTAGCCAGTTTGCGGTTAAAACTTTCTATAACTTTAGTTAATTCCGCATTGCCAGCACAGTATGTAAAAAAAACGATGCGTGACATTTTTTGTTTGGCTTGTTCCAAATTTAATCGTTGCCCTTTGGCATCGAATAATAAAGCAGTCATGGCGCTTGCCAACTGCTCCACCGCAGTTTTACTGAGCCTTCCGGTATCTTTATCCAGTTGAGCATATTTAATGCCCATAATATCGACATGGTCCAGAGTGTGATACCCCTGCTTAGGTGCAAACAACAAATCCAAATAACTTTCCGCCATTTTGGCTAAGCCATGAGCAAGTTTATGATTAATCGCACCATTGCCAGAGAAACACAAAACTGTCGGCTTGTTAAATTTTAAATTAGCCAAGTCTAATATTTCCCAATGGTTATGAGCCGATAAATTTATTTTGCCAATTTCCACGTCCGAATAGTAATTTTCTCGCTCCATCAAAAAGTCTCCTAATTGACAACATTATAACGAATAAACACCGGTTAAGCAAACAAAAGCACCTTTTAAGCAACAAAAAACCTAACCCACAAACAGGATTAGGTTTACGCTTGGCAGGGGTAGCAGGATTCGAACCTACGAATGCGAGAGTCAAAGTCTCGTGCCTTACCGCTTGGCGATACCCCTAGGCGGATAACAAGAATTATTATATAACATTTTATCCTGCTTGTAAAGAATTATTGTTTTACTTTGCATTGGTTTTTGATTGCTGTTTTGCTTCCATTTGTAATATAATAAATTATGGGGTTCATCGCATTGCGCCGAGACCCCTTGCACTTCGTTTAGGGGTATCTGTCTTACGTCGAAACCCCTTACACTTCGTTTAGGGGTATCGCCAAGCGGTAAGGCAAAAGGCTCTGACCCATTCATCGTAGGTTCGAATCCTGCTACCCCTGCCATTCCAAACCTAATTGAACAAAAAATGACTACTATCAAGTAGTCATTTTTTAATAACCTTCACAATGTTGTTCCCATATCATTTTTTTGTTGATCTTGATTTGTAACTAAAGTTTTAGTTAAGTCCTTTGAAAAAACAAAGGCTTCGCGCACAAATTCTTTATTTAGATATGTTTGAATCCTTTCATAAGGAATTCCCCCCGTAATTGCTTGCGTGGCATGAACATTCATATATTCCGCCTTGCCATCACCATTTGGATTAAACGCTTTTGGCATGTTTTCCCAGTTGTCAATTTTCCATATCAGTGGCTCGACTTGAAGGTGAACTATTCTGCCAGGTTGAGGTAAAACTTCGTTAATATAGAAACTCCAACCTTTAGGTGTTGTCATATTCTGCGCTTCTACAACAATTTGTTTGCTAGGATAATTTTCCCTAACGTATTCCGCGTTACCGCAATAATTTTTACCCGTTCGCCGCAAAAGTTCCACGTCCGTGTGAAGTTCTGACTTCGGATAATAACCAAATTCAATTGTCTGATTGGTTTGATTAATTTCCCATTTTTGATTCAACATTGACTGTAAATCAAGTCGCATTGTGGGAACAATTCCAATTTCATTGCGCCCATGGGGAATTTTAGTATTTTTGGACCAATAAAAACACATCGGCTGATTCGTGTTTTCATCAAATCTAACAACTCCTTGAGCTACTGCATAATCAGTTGGGGCAATTCTTTCTTGAAATTCATAATCAGGTATTGATACAAAATTATTATTAATTGGCAAAATTAATTTGCGTAAATCAACTTGTTTTTGTTGTTTTTGAGAAAATGTATTTTTTAATTGAAATAATTTTTTATCCATTTTACTACTCCCATTATATGGATAATATAACATACCAATCAACTAAAAATCAAGATACCACAAATTATACTTGATTCGCTTTAGGTTGGTTGACCCCTGCCAAGCGTAAACCTATTCCGCGTTGCTGGTTGTTTTTTGGGGGGATGGGGCTATTAAAAAAGCGTGGGCGGTCGTTTATAATGTATTAAGGACACAAAAGATTATGTTGGAAGGATATAAGGTACAAATCGGTAAAAGAAATTTAACTGCCGAAGATGTTGGTATTGAAATTTGAAAAGCCTATTGATCTAATTGGTTTTCTTTTTTCGTGCGGCGGATAAATTCTTTGCTGAATTTCATTTTACCAAGTTCGTTGCAACGGTTTAGCAAGGTTGTGGCAATTTCTTCTTTGGTTTTGCCTTGTGCCAGTTCTGAGTATTGAACTGGTTTGTCAATTATATAGACTTTGTCGGATTTACGATAGTACGTAACATAGACAGGTAAATCAATGCCACGTTTTAAGCACGTTTCTGCAAGCATGATGAACCCGTAATGAAAACTTTCCAATTCGGGCAAGTAACCTTTTTCGCTGTTTTCGGGGTAAATGACAATACTTTCGCCTTGCTTTAAAGTGTTAATACTTTCCTTTAAAGTTTTTATCAATCTGGCATCGCGGTAAGTAGAAATCAAATTTAAGCCTTTGTAAAACATATTGGTCAGTGGACTGGCCAACAAACAAAACAGTCGTGCCAAATGTAAGTTCCAACGTTTCTTTTCGTGATAATAAACTTCCGTTTGGTATTTATACAGCTTTTTCAAGCCAGAGTTCATTTCATGGGCTCCCCACATGCGAATCGGGTGAGGATTATAAATTTCCATGGACATGGGTGCGTCGGTACCTTCATGGTTACTGAGAATTAAACTGCCGTATTGAAACTTATCACCAAGGTAAATAAAAGCCGGACGTTT
>JAFUJE010000113.1 GCA_017473795.1 Clostridia bacterium | reverse complement strand
GGAAACATCATGCCCTTATTTTCAAACGCCGTCCGCCAAAAATGAGCATCTGAAATTTCGGTTGCAATCGGGAAAGCAATCAACGAAACAAAAAACAAAACGGTCAACAATAACATAACGACACCCCGCACGTAACGTTTCGCCATAAAGCAATGTATGCCTAAAAACCCAAACACACTGCCAGTCACCATTTTTCCGTACGATACCGACGCTGGACGTACCTTGGACATTAAAGCGTTGTTACTGGATTGATAAGGATTAACTAACTTGGCATGATAAATTTGCTCCTTAGTCAAAGCACAGTTTTTACATTTGGAAGTTCCTTTCGGCATTTTTGTCTGACAATACGGACAACGCATTTCCTTCATAAATAATTGGTCTAAGCGTTCGTCAGATTGAATGCGCTTATTCGCTTGATTGTTCCGATTGGTTGTCATTGGCTTGCCTCCTACTGCTAAAGTATGACCTAAAAAGGTTAAATCCCCAAATTAAAATTCCGCCAATTAACAAAACACTGCAAACATTCACCCAATCCGTTTCTGCGTTTTGCCCACTGGGAGCATCAAAAGATACTTGTTGATAAGTTGTACTGGCCGTTGGTTTATAGACAATCGCATTTAATGGCACTACCGTCTCGGTAGCAAAACCTTGCACCGTAACCATACCATAACCAAATTCTTGGGTGTAACCATAACTTTCCGGATCGCCGTAGGTCGCCGCTGCCGCTAACAAAGCCTTATGTGCCAAGGTCATATATTCGGTTTCCAAACTTTCCAACCCAAAATCATCAGCCGTGACTTTGCTGGGGTCACTCATTAACAGCGCATAACACGCCGTCACAAACGGAGTCGCCATACTGGTACCGCTAATCCTTAAATAATAATTTCCATCCACATAGCGGATTGCACTCTGCCCGGTTTCGTAAATTTTACCTTCGATTAAAATCGACATTCCTAATGCTTTCTTAATGATATCGGCGTGTTCAAGACTGCACGCCGACCAAATTTGCACCCCGGGCGCCGTCAAACTAATTTGGTCATTATGATAAGAAAACGACGCCAAAGCATATTCATCATAAGTGTTATCATAAGCCGAAACCGCCAAGACACCATCACAAGCCCCCGGCAAAGAATAATAAGTGTTGGCTTGACTTTCATTTTTATCGCTGTCAATATTTCCCGCCGCCACAATGGGCAACATTTCACAGTTCAACAAATAATCAATTACCTTTTGAAAGTTTGCTTTTAGCGCAGTATATTCTTGCATATCGTAGCCAGACTCCGTATTATAACCGCTGGTTCCCAAACTTAAATTGACCGCCACAATGTTTAACGGTTCCCCCTCTGGTTCGTAGGTATAAGTGCCAAAACCACTACTGTTTAATAAAGTAACTTTTTTGCCAGTTTTCAAAGCACATAAATAACGCACCGCATTTTCAAAGGCATAATCATCGCCATTATTATTTTCACCATAAAAAATTTTAATTGGTAAAATTTTTACATTACTCAAAGTCGCATCTGCCAAGACACCCGCCACATGGGTACCGTGTCCATTATGGTCTTCATTCCATTGATTAAAAACTGTTTTGTCCAAACCTTCACTGAAATTAACCGCATACTCGGTCAAAATTCGGTCTTGAAAAACTGCATGCGAATCATCTAAACCGGAATCAATCACCGCAATCACAACATCACGCAAACCTTGTGTCGCCTGTAATGTTTGCAAATAATCATTGTAAGTTTTAATGCCCAAATCTTCGTACAAAGTTGCCCCGGTCTGTTCATTATGATTATATTGGTCTAACAAATAAGTTTTCGTTGCAGTAGCTTGGGGTGTTAACGTTAAAGCCGTTGGCACAGAACCAACAAAAGCGTACCCCCAACAAACCACTACTAAGCAAATAATCAATAAGAACTTATTTGCAAAATTGCGTAATTTCATATATCCTTACTATATTATGGCAGAACAAGAAAAAAGTAAAGCATTGCAGGCCGCTTTAGCGACCATTGAAAAAATTTATGGTAAAGGTGCGATTATGAAAATGGGTGACGGCCCCGTAGTGCGTAACGTGAAAGTTATCTCTACCGGTTGTTTAACTTTAGACCATGCGTTAGGCATTGGTGGTATTCCCCGTGGTCGTATTACCGAAATTTACGGACCAGAATCCAGTGGTAAAACTACCGTTTGTTTACACGTGGTGGCGGAAGCACAAAAAATGGGATTGACTTGTGCTTACATTGATGCGGAACAAGCCTTAGACCCAATCTATGCCGAAGCCTTAGGTGTTAACGTTAAAGACTTAATCATCAGCCAACCAGACAGCGGCGAACAAGGTTTAGACATTGCTCATAAATTGGTTGAATCTGGTTGCGTTGATTTAATCATCATCGACAGTGTGGCGGCTTTAACTCCCCGTGCCGAAATTGACGGCGACATCGGCGATGCCCACATTGGTTTACAAGCCCGCTTAATGAGTCAAGCCCTACGTAAATTAACTCCGATTATTAACAAAACCGAAACCGCTTTAGTTTTTATTAACCAATTACGTGAAAAAGTTGGCATGATGATGCCGGGACAAAATCCAGAAACTACCCCGGGTGGTAAAGCCTTAAAATTCTATTCTTCAATGCGTTTAGATGTCCGTCGTATCGGCAGCGTTAAACAAGGCGACGAAGTTATTGCCAACAAAACTAAAGTCAAAGTTGTCAAAAATAAATTGGCTTCACCATTTAAGATTGCGGAATTTGAAATTACTTTTGGTAAAGGTATTTCCAACGAAGGTTGTATCTTGGACTTAGCCATTGCGAACGACATTATCCAAAAATCCGGTAGTTGGTTCAGTTACCAAGGCGAACGTATTGCTCAAGGTAAGGAAGCCACCAAAGCATGGTTAGACAGTGACCCGAAAATCAAAGAAGAAATCTTGAACCAAGTCAAAGCGACCTTTACCAAAGGTAATGCGACGACAGAAAACGACTAATACTGTTCGGGTAAATCATTAATAATTAACAATACGTCCCCTTTGGTCAGCCATTGGGGATATATTTTTTTGGCGCTTTCTCGGTTGGGGACATACACCACTTGCCCGTCCCAACCGGCTAACCCGGCAACAAAATGTCCACGATTCAATTCACCAACCACAATCACGGCATCGGCCACCGCTTTGATTTGTTCACAAAAAACTGCGTGCGCCTCTGCCGTATATTGACCTTGCTCCACGAAGCCCGGTGTTTGCACCACTTTGCGGGTTCGGTATTCCGCCAATACGGACAACGCACTTTGCGCACTGACCGGATTCGCATTGTAACTGTCATCAAAAATAATAATTCCG
>JAFUJE010000112.1 GCA_017473795.1 Clostridia bacterium | reverse complement strand
CGTTACGCCAAGATAGATAAGCGCCCTCGACATAACCCAGCTTACGATTAACTAAAAAAGCCCGTATGGGTTTTTTTATTAAAAATATGACAAAGTTATAAGTCGACAAAATTCGACAGATGTAGTATGCTAGGCTTTATGTTGCGTCGCAAACTAATCATCAATGTTATTATCATCTTTGTTTGCGGTGCAGTTGCTTTATCGTTACCCGTTTTTGTGAAACATTGGCAGTCGGCACCAACGGCGACAGCTTCAGATAACAACAATAATCATCGTTTGGTTAGTAAATTTGTGGGTAACAGTCAAACTATCGGCGATTTGTATTTAGTTTGGCAAATTAGTTTAGAAAGTCATGATACTGTAATTGCAACTTGGGACGATATCTACCAAAACATTTTACAAAATCCGAACTCAGTAATTTACAACACAGAAAGTTTAAAATTAACTTCTTACGGCTTTATTTGTAGAGATTTATCCGTTTATGAATATCTTGATATCATTGATTACAGTTACCAAGTAACTTACAAAGGTTATACTTGCACGTTACGCTTGCCCTAAAAAACAAATCGGTATTTAGTGTCCAAACGAGTTATACTAGGTTAAGATGCTGAAACCATTACATAACAGAAATCTGAAAATTATTATGACCGTAATTTTTAGTGTTTTATTGTTCGGTCTTTACTTTTTTCTGGCGATTCACGGCAGTGGTAATTACCGAGGCTTGTATTACGCTTGCGTCCTGCTCTGTTTGTTTTGGGCGTTATTATTGATACAACCACACCGCAAAAAAATTTGCCTAATATTGGCTTTGGCTTGTGCCGCCGGCGCCGATTATTTTTTAATTTTGCGTTACAGTGTGTCTCATCACCCTACCGACCAATTATGGGGCATGGTGGTTTTTTGTTTTTTGCAATTTTGTTTGGCGGTTTACACGTGGTTTACAACCCAAAACCGCAAATACAAAATCATCACGGTCAGTATCCGTGCCGGCATCACTTTACTTAGTATCATGATATTACCCTGTCTGCAATTAAACTTGGTCGCTGTTTTGGCAGTTATTTATTTTAGCAATTTGCTTATCACCGTCGTGGTACTGGCTTGTCAGATTAAAACACAAGCACTAATGTTGGTGGCAATGATTTGTTTACTCATCTGTGATTTCTTCATTGGTATGAATAACGGTGGCAGTGAATTTTTTCAGTTACAAAATACCACTTGGCTAACCGCCTATGATTTTTCTTTTATCTTTTACATTCCGTCTCTTTACTTACTGGCTTTAGCGTCGGTGTGGACTCGCCCGGTAAGTCGTTAACATAACCAAGCCAAACCTAACACAATCCCCGCCGCCAAAGTAAAGCCGAAAACGTAAATCATGAAAATGATAATCCAAGGCACCAGCGTGTAAATAATTGATAAAACAGGCAAAGTACATGGCTGGTACGGGCTGATAAAAAACATATTAAAAGTTTGGTCTGGATTAAACTGATGTACAACAATGTTCATAACTAATGCTATCGCCAACATGACAACAAAAACAATCAAGGCTTTTAATAAAGTCCGGTAATTAAATTTAACACTGCGGGTACACAACAACATAAAAGCAATGACCACCATACTACTGTGCCAAAGCATAGTTTGAAAATTGATTAAGATATAATCGTGAAAAACATCGCCGGGATATATCATTACGACTAAACCACCAATCAAAGCGAAGGTGGCAAGGTACGCAATTAACGCTTCGTAAACTTTCCCCCGACGCATAATACCAGCCAATAACATTAAATACATCGGTGTAGAACAAAATTGGAACGGAAAGAACTCCCAGCGGAAAGTTGAAATTATCGCACCACTTTCAGCAAAGTCAAAACCAAAAGCCAACTGTTTCAAAATTTCCAAAACAATCAGAGTCACACCCATGGTTAATAAAATATAATTAACGGCTCGAGGCGTAATACGTTTCCGCAAACAGAAAACCAACACGCAACCCCCGAGCATTAATGCCAACCATAAAAAATGATACCAACCGTACAAGGCTGGCCAAGTCATCGTTGTTTGAATAAATTTAAGGAACCCAGCGAAAACCCCCATTGTTTTTCTCCTTAAAATTGTGGTGCCCAGGATCGGACTTGAACCGATATGGAGTTTCCCCCGAGGGATTTTAAGTCCCTTGCGTCTGCCGATTTCGCCACCTGGGCGTGCTATTATTATAGCACCCGAGTTAATTATTGACAAGATATTATTTGTTTAATTTTTTTGACAACAAGTTGCTCAAAATATGAAAATGTGGAATAATCAAAACATGAAACAAATGGAAAATTTTACCACCTTGGATCGTTATTTTCGAGCCGTCAATTACTTATCCGCCGCACAACTCTATTTATGTGATAACCCGTTGTTAGAACGTCCGCTAACAAGGTCAGATATCAAAAACCGTATTCTCGGGCATTGGGGTACCATTGTCGGACAGAATTTTATTTACACACACATGAGCCGTGTCATTAAAAAATTTGACCAAGACATGATTTTAATTTCGGGACCAGGTCATGGTGGAAACTTTTTCATCGCTAACGCTTATGCGGAAGGGACGTATTCCGAAGTTTACCCAACCTACACCAGAGATAAAGCCGGTCTGCAAAAACTGTTCCGTGACTTTTCTTTCCCTGGTGGAGTTTCTTCCCACGTAGCGCCACAAATTCCTGGTAGTATGCACGAAGGTGGCGAACTGGGTTATTCCTTAGTTCATGGTATGGGTGCCGTTTTAGATCACCCTAACTTAGTGGCAACCGTGATTGTCGGTGATGGCGAAGCCGAAACAGGCCCCTTGGCAGCCAGTTGGTTAGGCTTGAAATTCTTAAACCCCGACAAAGACGGACATATCTTACCGATTATTCATTTAAACGGTTACAAGATTGCTAACCCGACGATTTTGGCACGTATCTCACCAACTGAACGCCAACAGTACTTTGCCGGCTTAGGTTACGAAGCCATTGAAGTTACCGTAGGTTACAACCCTGCCAATATTATGCAAGACCACCAAGCAATGGCTAGTGCTGTTGATTACTGTTTACAATGTTTCCGCAAGAAAAATAAAAAACAACCGATTATTATTTTGAATTCGCCCAAAGGTTGGACGGGACCGGTTGCCGTAGACGGTAAAACAATTGCCGGAACCTTTAACGCTCATCAAGTGCCAATCGATATGTCTCAACCACATCATCTACAATTAGTAAGTGACTGGTTGCAATCCTACCGCCCCGCCGAATTGTTTAACCCAGACGGTAGTTTACAAGCCGACATCTTGGATTTCTGTCCGCAAGGCAACCGCCGCTTATCCGCTAACCCCTTGACTTACGGCGGACAAAAATATACTCCGTTACAGTTACCAGACTTAAAACAGTTCTTTATACCCACAACGCACTTAGCCCAAGATATGAATGTGCTATCCAATTACGTGGCAGCAATTATGCAAACCAACCCCACGACTTTCCGTTTCTTTACTCCGGACGAAGCCAAATCCAATCGTTTGTACGGGCCGTTCAAAATTACCAATCGTGCTTGGCAAGCGCAACTCTACCCGACCGATGACAGTTTAAGTCCGGACGGTCGCATTATTGACGGTATCTTATCCGAACACGTGTGTGAAGGAATGTTAGAAGCCTACAATTTAACCGGCCGTCATGGATTCTTTGCAACCTACGAAGCCTTTGGTCGTGTGATTGACAGTATGCTCAGCCAACATTCAAAATGGTTAAAACAAACCAGTAAAATGCCTTGGCGTACTACCTTACCATGTTTAAACATAATTGCCACCAGTCATACTTGGCAACAAGACCACAACGGCTACACCCACCAAGACACAGGTTTAGCCAGTCACTTGTTAGATAAAGCCCCACAAACAGTTCGTTGCTACTTCCCTGCCGATGCCAATACATTACTGGCAGTGTTTGAACGTTGTCTGCAAGATACGAATAAAATCAATTTGATTACAGCCTCCAAGCACCCCAGTCGTCAATGGCGTACCGGAGCCCAAGCAATCGCCGATGTAAAAGCCGGTATCAGTATTTGGCAAGATGTGGCTAACCCCGATATCGTTTTGGCTTGTATGGGTGACACGCCAACAGTGGAATGTTTGGCTGCTTACAAAATTTTACAGACGCAGTATCCGCAATTAAAAGTCCGTTTAGTCAATGTTATTGATGCGGGAATTTTGGGTGGTCGTGCCGATAGTTTGGACGCCAATGCTTATGCCCGTATTTTCACAAACGACAAACCGGTGGTCTTTGTAACGCACACTTACCGTAATTTAATTTTGGCTTTAACCGCCCACCGTCCGAACAGTCAAGCCTACACCATCAAAGGATATTGTGAATGTGGAGCGATTACCACAGGCTTTGATATGCGAGTATTAAACGGTATCGACCGCTTCCACATCGTCAAAGACATTATCGCCGCCACAGCCCCCCACCCAGAACTAACCGCCGCCATGGACACCGCCTTAGCCCAACACCGTGCCTACATTTTACAACACGGCATCGACCCCGACTGGGTCCTAAATTTTTAAAAAACTTAAAAAAACACCGTGCGGGAATTGAACGGTGTTTTTTATTTGTTTGTTACTGAAAGAATTATTTCGCACGGCTGGGAATGCTGAAACCGATGAAGCCCAACATAACCAAAATGATGGCGTTGCCGGCAACTTCAAAGAATGTTAACAACGCAACAATCAAATTGTTAAAGTTGAAATTTTTGAAAACTTCCCCGAAAGTTTCTGACCAAGGAAACTTCATGCAAACCCCAACCAAAATAACTACCGCAGCCACCAATACCAAAAATGAAATTAATTTACGTAAAATTCCCATTTGTCATCCTCCCCTTATTTTTTTTAATTATAACAAAAGAAAAGGGATTAGTCTATCCCCTTTTGAAAAATTTTAACACAATTTTTTGGAACATAGATACCTCTCCCTTTTGCCAAATTATTTATTATCGTTACCGGGAAATTCGACGAAGTTTTCTGGATTGACCGGCTTACCGTTTTGATACATCATCAAGCGCACATGTGGCATATCAAAGACTTCATAATTTGCCGAGTTACCCACGGTCCCGATACGGTCGCCGCTTTTTACTTCATCACCGACCGCAACGTCCACGGCGTCCAAACTGCTGTACACGGTTTCAAGACCATCTTTGTGCTGGATACGAATTAATTTGCCGGTACTGGCGTCACCGCTTTCAATCACGGAAGTTACTTTGCCATCGAAGCAAGCCACAACATCGGTACCACTAGCCGCACCCAAGGTATAACCTAAATCGTACTCGTACCACTTAGTGGTGTTGTTAAACTGCACCATGTCGAAGTCGGCGGCTTTCAAAATTGTGGCGGCTGACTTTTCAATGGGTAGCACCCATGATGCCGTAATCACCGGAGCCGGTGTTGTTGGTCCACCAACTAAACTACCATTGTCTTCGGTGATTTTGTTGTTAGAACTGGGACGAACAAAACTGATGGCAATGAAAGTTGTGGTCAAGCCTAACATCAATACCACCAACAAGGTACTGATCGCAATGGCGTTACGGCGTGTTTTTTCCATTTGTGTTGCTGTGCGAAAATCCATTTCTTTACCCCCTTGCCATGATTTTTGACCACGGCGCAGTTTTTTATACAACAGACTTAACGCTCGATAAAAGTTGCACAATCGGCTTGATTTTTATTTTCATTATCAATGACCGCAATCCCGTTAGCGCCACAGCGACAGTCACGGTTGTACAAACACGTGGCAGCGGTACAACGTAAGGGGACATTGTTTGGTACGGTTGGCGTCAATTCAGACGCTAACTCCAAGTCCGTTTTATCGTCGTCCTTTTGGTAGGTCTCACAAACCGCACCACGGCAGACCCAGACTTGATGTGCGTGGCAAGTGCCCGCATGATTGAATTTAC
Source organism: Clostridia bacterium (assembly GCA_017473795.1). Taxonomy (GTDB): domain Bacteria; phylum Bacillota; class Clostridia; order Christensenellales; family UBA1242; genus RGIG8050. The sequence continues at coordinate 7,251 of JAFUJE010000112.1, read as the reverse complement.
AATTAATTTTACGACAGCGAATATTCATTATGAAATTATTATGAATTATTATAAAATAAAATATGCAAATATATTTATTAAAAGATTTAAAGGGTCACGGCAAAGCCGGAGAGATTGTGAACCTAAACGATGGTTACGCTAAAAATTTTGTCATTAAAAATAAAATTGGCAAGCCGGTAGACAACGCTACCCGCAGTGACATGAAAGCCAAAGCCGAAAGCGAGGCTTACAAAAACCAAACCGAGATTGCGGCGATTCAAGCCCAAATTGCGCAATTAAAACAAACACCCATAACGTTACGTTGCAAAGTCGGTGCGAACCAAAAATTGTTTGGCAGTATTACTTCAACCGAAATTGCCAACGCTTTAGCCGAGAAAGGAATTAAACTGGACAAACGTTTAGTGGTGATACCGGAACCAATCAAAGCCTTGGGCACATATAATGTAAGCATTAAGTACAATCATCAATTAACGGGTACTTTAACCGTGCATGTGGAGGAACTAAATGCAAAGTGACAATATTTTTGTCTTAATCTTAACGTTAGCCCAATACCAAAACACAAACTTGCTCACCCAACCAATCTGCGGACGTACCATGCCAGAATGGATTAAACAAACTACGACACCGTTTAAGAGTAAAATGATTACCGTCTCACCGGAAGACGATGTGATGACATTGTTTAAAGAAAACATGACTAACGCTGGCTTTACCGTGGTGACTTACGTGGATATGCCTTTATTAACAACGCAAGATATTCTTGACGCCGTGGATTGCTGTTTCCATAAAAACGTGCCCGCCATTAAGTTACCACGGGGTTGGGTCTTTAACACCAACTTAATCAACGAGAGCGAGAACTTCCCTGTTACCGAATACCGTTCCGCCAAAGCCGATAATTACCAAGTTGCTTTTAACAATGTACAATTAGCTAAGATTCGCCAGACGATGCAAGAACGCATTAACCACCAGCATTTAAAAAATGGCGTCATCATGATTGACCCGGCACACACTTATATTGACGCCGATGTTGAAATCCATGCTGGTGTAACTTTAGAACCTAATGTGCATTTGTGCGGAAAAACTACGATTCATGCGAACACAACCATTCTCGACGGTTGTCGTATTGAAGATTCTGTCATCGGACAAAACTGCCAAATTGGACCTAACGCTCACTTACGTCCCCACAGCAGTATCGGCAACGAATGTCGAATTGGTAATTACGTAGAAGTTAAACGTTCCCGTATCGGTGACGGCAGTAAGGTTGCTCATATGACTTACGTGGGCGATAGCACTATCGGCAAAAACTGTAATATTGGTTGCGGCGTAATCTTCTGCAATTACAATGGCAAGACCAAAAGTAATTGTTTAGTTGGTGACAACGCTTTCGTAGGAAGTAATTCTTGTCTGGTGGCACCATTACAGATTGGTTCCCGGGCTTATATTGCGGCAGGCTCCGTGATTACGGATTTGGTACCGGCCAACGCCTTGGGTATTGCCCGAGCACGTCAAGCCGTTAAAGAGCACTATGTGTCTGAATAATTTTGCGTAAACGATTCACAACACCACTTTTGGTAATGTGTAAAATGCCAGCCAATTCTTCGTAAGTAGCGTCAGGATTTTCGACTCGAACGGTGGCTGTTTCTTGTAATTTGGGACTGAGCGTTTGCAAGGTCCCATCTTTTTTCATTTGTTCAATTAACGTAATTTGGTGACTGGCGGCTTTAACTTGTTTCGCAATGTTACCCGAATCACAGTTCGCCGCACGGTTAGCATTATTACGAATGATGCCCATAATAATCTTATCGCATTTGGTTAAGTCAGGAGTTTTTTTCATGAACCGCCTTCACAATTTGATCCAGTAGTTTGGCTTTTGGTCGCACAAAAGGACGATCCAAATTTAAAATACATTCTGGGTCGTAATCACATAACTGCAAGAAAGCACCAACACGGTCCATGCGTCCCACGTTTTCGGCTTTGTGTGCATCACTATTAATGACAAACTTAGCCCCCATTGCCGCCATGCGTTCAAAATCGACAGGACGGAAACTAATTTTTTTATTGTTTAATTCCATCGCTGTGCCACGGGCAATACAAGCTTTAGCAACTTCGATAACATCTACTCGGAAATAGCGACCAGGATGCGATAAAATATCAATATTATTTTTTTCAATCACGTTGATGACAGCCTTAGTATTTTTACGAATTAAACCTTTGGGTGTCCAGTTAATGCCGATTTGACGCATCACAAACCAAAACATATTCGGGATATAATAAGTGAAAAATTGCCAAAATTTTTTGGGTTGTACGGACATATGAATTCCACAAACTAAGTAATCGTATAACTTACGTTCGTCACCGGCAATATCAATATCGCCGTCCATACCAACAACATTACATTCAACACCATAAAACGCTTTAATTCCCGCATTTTGTGCCGAACGTTGTACTTGTGCTTTATTCATTAAAGCGTTTTCAATGCGTTTCTTTTTATTACGGACACGGTAATGAGCATGGTCCGTTATACCGACTTCGGACAAACCACGTTTTTTTGCCGCCGCAATATTTTCATCAATTGTATTAACACCGTCACTATCAACCGTATGTGTATGGTAATCCCCGTAAACTTTCATGATGTTTTTATTATAGCAAACACACTTATCATGGTCAATCAATAACAAAATTATGACTGCCTTCATAGAATGCCGTATGTGTGCAATCAATGGATTAATTAATCTTGCCGACAATAAAAAGCAAGCCAAAAACATACTCAACAAAATGCAGCAAGTTCTTAATAGTAACTATCCGCACCGCTGTCAAGTTTTTACCCACGCTCAAGTTGCTTTGGGCGGTAATTATCTCTGCCATACTTACCATGGCAAAAAATACGTCATCATTTATCAGGGTCGTTTAGATAATACCAAGGCTTTAAGCAAAAAACTTGATGCCAATGGCATTAAACTGCGTACAGCTACCGATGCAGAAATCATTGTGAAATTGTTTGCGTTGGAAGGTACCAAAATGTTCCGCAAATTGAATGGGAACTTTGCTTTCGCCCTTTACGAAATTGACAACCAGCGTTTATTCTTGGTCCGTGACCCATTAGGTATTAAGCCCTTATTTTATGCGGTGCAAAAAGACGGACTGGCTTTCTCCGATAAAATTAAAGCACTATTTTTACACCCGCAAATTTTACCTTGCGTGAATTTAGACGGACTCCGTGAATTATTCGGGGTTTGCCCTGCCCGTACACCCGGCAAAACAGTCTACAAAAACATTAACGAAGTTAAACCCGGCGCCTATCTTTGTTGGCAAAACGGAAAAATTACTTCCACCACTTATTTTAAATTAGTTAGTCGTCCCCACCAAGACAGCAGTTCCACCACAATGAAAAAAGTTAAAACGCTGTTGCGTAATGCTTTACAGAACCAACTTCCCCAAAACGCAAGGACCGGTTTTATGTTAAGCGGTGGTTTAGATTCCAGCACGATTACAGCCTTAGCCGCACAAAACAATCCCAACTTAAAAACGTTTTCGGTGGATTACGTTGGCAACCAAGAAAACTTTCAACCGACCGACTTTTCACCGACCCGTGATAACTACTATATCAACTTAGTCGCCAAACAATATGCAACCCAACACCAGTACCATCTTTTAAATTCAAGCGACCTTTGCCAAACCTTGCGTGAAGCCTTGATTGCCCGTGATTATCCGTCTATGGCTGATATTGACAGTTCGCTGTTATTGTTCAGTCGGGCATTAAAGCAGGACGTTGATGTGTGCTTCAGTGGTGAATTTGCAGACGAAATTTTCTGTGGCTATCCTTGGTTTTACCGTGCCGACACTGCCAAAGTAAACACTTTTCCGTGGGCGATTGATTTATCAATTCGGGAAAATACGATTGCGAAACATTTGCGTCCACTCTTAAAAATTAAAGATTTTGTGACGCAAACTTTTGCCAATGCCATAGCCGAAGTCCCCTTAGCCAAAACAGACACACCGGCCGACCGCCGTATGAAAACGTACAGTTATTTGACAATGCGTTGGTTTGGATTAAATCTTTTGGAACGTGGTGACCGTATGTCGGCGTACTGCGACTTAGATATTCGCATACCGTTTACAGACTTGAAACTGGTGCAGTACGTGTATAACATTCCTTGGGAGATGAAAAACTACGGCGGACAAGAAAAAGGAATTTTGCGTGCGGCGGTTGCCAACTTATTACCTGCCGAAGTTATTAACCGCAAGAAATGTCCTTACCCAAAAACTGTCGACCCAGTTTACACGAATCTTATTGAACAAAGCATACGCACCCTGCTTGCCGACGAAGACCACCCAGTTTGGCAGATTGTCGACATGAATTACGTAAATCAAGTTTTGAACGACCATACCCCACAAAGCACTCGCCCCTGGTTTGGTCAATTAATGCAACGCCCACAATACTTAGCATTCATTTATCAAATTGCAATGTGGCTGGTTGAATATCAAATTATTGTTGAACTTCCCAAACGATAATACGCTTTGTCTAAATCTTCAAACCCGTCTTGGGCGTATAATTTAGAATTCAAAAAAATTGACCCGAAGACACGGTTAATGGTTGGCGCAATTTTATCAAGTTGTGTTTGATTTAAAGTTATACCATTGTAGTTGGCGAAATCATAGGTACGCCACAACTGCCAATCAATTTGCGGTCCACCGTTAACATTATCGACAGCGTCAGTGTTTTCGATATAGCCTTTATCCGGATTAACGCCCCAAACATAGCCACTTAGATATGCCACACCGATAGATGGCGAGTCATCAAAAATACTACGTCCATACGTTAATTGTTGGTCAGTCTGAATACCAAATAAACTACAAATTGTCGGATAAATATCCATGGTAGAAGTAAACCGGTTCAAGGTTTCGCCACAATCATCAGGAGTTGACAATAAGGCATTTTCAGCTTGCGTTATGATGCCTAGAGTTTCATGCGCTACTTTGGCACGTGGATTATAAACAATCAATGAACAACGGTTACCCGCCAAACTAAGTGCGTTTTTTTCAACTTTTAAAGTGCTGGGGTTGGCATAATAATAATGATCACCAAACATAACAAGTGCGGTAGTTTCAATTAATTTTTTTCCCGGATGTACTTCATCATCAGTAGCTTTTAAATAATCGATTAAGGCACCAAAACCTTTATCAAAACTGTAGGTCCCGGCAAGATATGCTTTGGCAGTGCGTACTTTAAGCGTGTCGGTTGATGCTAGCACAGGATACAAAGCGACCAAAGCTTCCCAGTTCGCAGCCTTTTCAATATATTCGTATTCGGCTTCGTAATAATCACGCATATCGTATTTTTTGTTGTTAATACTATGCGTGGAAGCAGAAAGCACGTAACTATAGAAATTTTGATCAGCCGGAGCAATTTCTTCTAAGTTGCGTGTAAACAAAAGTTCATCACTATTCATTGCATATTCTTGTGCAAAACGTTCATCTTTTTCAGCATAAGTATAATAATTATTAAATTTCTCAAAACCCATAGTATTTACAAAAAGATTATTACGATTGTAACAAGTTCCATCGGTACTATGGAAGGCTTCAATTTTGTAATCAACATTTTCACTACGACCGAAAATTTTGGCTAAGGTATTAGGTGCTTGAACATGTGAGTAATTATTCCAAAACTCCTTACCTAAAACATGCATACCAGTTTGATTAAGATAATCAGTAAAGCATGTACGTTCGATACTGTAATAGCCATTAACCTCAGTACAACTTTGCTGCATAAATTCATATAAATTTGGCATGGTAATGGGATTAATAGCTTGACGTTCAAATGTCTCCATTAAAACTGTAATTAAATTGTAGCCCTCACCAAGTACTTCTTCCGCATGCAGGGCAAACTTATTTGCTTGAAAGTCTTCCGACATTTCTAATGACATAATTTCAATCGCTTCAGATTTTCCACCAAATAAAGAAACAAGATTATCTAAATAATAACTATAAGTACCAAACGTTTGAAAATTGGCAATGCGGTTGCTAAACGTATCATAAACAAATTTCTGATTACTTAAATTATTAACGTAACCACTTTGCTGATAATTGGGTAAACTAACGTAAGCAAAATTATAAGAAAATAAACTGACAAAGGCTAAAACACCGCATGACAACACACGAAATTGGTACGTTCTATAACCTTTGGGTAATTGACAAAACCACATAATTAAAACGATTGCGGTTATATAAAGAATTAATAAACCAATAATAAAGATTAAGAAGAACAAATTTAAACTAACCGCTCCAGCAGCACCAAACGCAGTACCCAAAGTCTTAAACGTTTCTAAAGAAAATATTTCATTACACTTATTAAAAGAAATAATATTTGAAATTGTTACAAAAACTTGACCACCGACAAAAATCGAACAAACTGTAGTCTGCAACCATTTTTGCGGTAACAAAGCAACTACTGTGGCGATAACTAAAACGATAGATAAACTGAAAATGTAAGCACGAGGGAAAGCAAGTCCCATTAAAGCAAACATTAACAATTCCATCAGAACAGATGTTATGACAAACACAGCCGGAATATAAAGATAACTGATACGCTTATAAAATGGAACGTGCGGGTTATCGTGGAGTTGCAATTTCATGACTTGAGTATAATCTTTTTAATCATTTTTTGTCAACAAACAGTGGTTCAAGCATGATAACCGTTGGGATTTTGTGTGTAAAAACGCCACAAGTCACGTGCCATGTCATCTAAGTCAAGTTCAGCGTGCCAGTCTAAATCCTGCGCAGCACGTTGAGGGTCAGCATAACATTCCGCAATATCTCCTGCCCGACGTGGTTTTATTTGGTACGGAATTTCACGACCAGCCGCTCTTTCAAAAGCGTGTAAAACATCAAGCACACTGTAACCATGCCCCGTGCCCAAGTTATAAGTATAAACTCCACTTTGGTTAACCTTGGCAATGGCTTGCAAATGTCCTTGTGCCAAATCACACACGTGTATGTAATCACGGACTCCCGTGCCATCAGGTGTCGGATAATCATCACCAAAAACTTGCAAGTATGGTAATTTACCCGTTAAAACTTGTGCAATATACGGCGTTAAATTATTCGGAATACCTTGTGGGTTTTCCCCAATTAAGCCGGACGGGTGAGCGCCAACTGGATTAAAGTAACGCAAAATCACAGCTGTCCAAGTCGTATCAGCGTGACACAAATCACGTAAAATATCTTCAATCATTAACTTGGTTGCGCCGTAAGGGT
>JAFUJE010000111.1 GCA_017473795.1 Clostridia bacterium | reverse complement strand
TTTATTAATACAGGACGTTGTGGCAGGGGTATCTACAGTTGGAGCGATAGTGTGGGTAGTTCCATGAGTTATGGGAAACATAGCAAGCGCTAGGACAGGCTGAGGTGGCTTGATAGGGGACAACGTTGGCGGTGTGGTAATGTTGTGGGTAGCAGTAGCCGGTTGCGTAGGTGGGATATGGTTGTGGGTAAACGACACGGGCTGATGTGCTGTAGTTGTTGCTTGTGCACGGACACGCATTGACTGTGGTGTTGCGGGTGCTGGCGATTTCAACGTTGTTGTCATCGTTGTTGTTATTTTTAGCCAGCAATGCCAAGATGATTAATAAGATGGTAGTGTTGTTGGCTAAGTTAAGGCTGTTGCTGCGGGCATAGCAACCCAATCCTAATAAAGCGACGATTAAATTTTTAGAAATGTTCATTTTTACTCCTTTTAATTAATAGACACGACCTTGGGGAAATAATGGTTGGTTTAAGAAATTTTGGCTGTTACTGCAGGTATTGTTGTCGGCTTGTTGTAATGGGGCATAACCGTAAGTTGGAATCAACAGGTCGGTAATGGCGGTGACACGGACTAAGATTTTGGTGGTTGCACACATGATTGTGATAGTTTCGCCGTCAATAGTTGCGCTGTCATAGCCGAAAGCGGCTTGTGCCGAAATGGTGTAAGGGAATGCGGTGTTGTCAGGAATATAAAGAACCAGACTGACATTTTTGGTAATACTGGTTGTGGTCGTGAATTGCACGTTGTTAGCGTCGGTCATAGTTACTGTAAGGGGAATAATGACGGTGGCAGTAACTCGAGAACAACGGGTATTATCACCCAGTGGCGTGATAACAATGTTGGTAATTTGGGTTTCATTAGCAATGGCTTGAATGTTGTTGATAACATATGGAGCCGTGGCGGTTGGTGGAATGGTGCCAGCCGCAATTTGCAGTTGTGGGTCTTGTGTCACAACCATAGCACTGTCGAGGACACGTGGTACGGAAATGACGACACGATTTAAGTTTTGTTCTGTGCTCATAATTTGTTCTCCTTTCATGCGATTTATTTATGAAGATAATAAATTTTGTGTGAATGTAAATAATATGGTTAATGAAAAAAGTTTGGTGGCGGTTAAGTGCTTTGGTTTTAGTGATTGTGTTACTAGCGGGATTTTTTGCCGGTGTGATGTGGCTGGCAGGTGCGGGGGTTACGGCTTACGTTAATGCCGCAGAAATGATGGTTGGAGAAACTTCGGCTCGGGCGATGTGCACAATGGATGTGGCTACGGGACGGGTTTTATTTGCACATAATGCGGACCAGCCTATGGGAATGGCATCGACGACTAAAATTGTGACGGCGTTAACAGTATTGGAAAATTGTCAAGATTTGGATACGAAGGTGCGTGTGGCTGATGAAGCTATTGGCATTGAGGGAAGTAGCATCTATTTACAAAAAGGCGAAGAATTAACGGTACGGGAATTATTGTATGGATTAATGTTGCGTTCCGGTAACGATGCGGCAATAGCACTGGCTTTGGCTGTGGCGCCCAGTTTAACTGATTTTGTGGCGATGATGAATGACACGGCGCAAAAATACGGTGCCACGAAAACACACTTTATGAACCCACATGGCTTAGATGACCCTGAGCATTACACAACGGCACGAGACTTAGCCAAATTGTCGGCAGTGGCTTTGCAGAATCCGACTTTTGTGGAAATTTGTTCGGCGCAAGAAAAACGCATTGACGGGCCCGAAATGCCACGAGTTTTGCTTAACAAGAATAAGTTATTAAAAACTTTAGATGGTTGTATCGGCGTAAAAACGGGCTATACCAAAAAGACCGGGCGTTCGTTCGTAGGGGCACGGGAAGTCGATGGTCAAAAAATTGTTTGCGTGGTTTTGAATTGTGGTCCGATGTTTCCGGAAACGGCTCAGTTGTTGCAAGATGCTCACGAAATTTACAGCAACAAACCGGTATTAGTTGCAGAAGAAATTTTTACCGACCAAAATGGAACCAAAGGCTTGGCTTTAGAAAGTTTCAGTTATCCGTTGTCGCAAACCGAATACGAGCAACTGGAAATTGTAATTGTCGAAAATAGCGTGATGGTTCGTTTGCATGGTGAAACTATTTATCAGGGAGAATGTGTCAATTTAGGCGATGGTTCGCCTGGTGCAAATGCAAGGTAAAAGTTGTCATAACATACGTATAACGCTTGGTGCGACGAACAAAGTAATTTTGGTGCGAACGAGAGGATTTGAACCTCCAAGAATGCGCTTCTGAGACGCACGCGTATGCCAATTCCGCCACGCTCGCAAGTAGGTATAGCATATATCTTATTCGCTGTTTTGTCAAAAGTGTACAGGGGATTTGATGCTTGGGCAGAAATTTGTTTGTCAAAAATTGGGTTTATGTGTAATTTATATTGTGGTTTTAAAACGTATCATTATGCATGGCTTTAAATCCTTTGCCGATAAAATCGAAGTTGATTTCGGCAGTGGTATTACGGCAATCGTTGGTCCGAACGGTTGCGGAAAAAGTAATGTTAGTGATGCGATTAAATGGGTATTAGGTGAACAAAGCTATAAAGCGGTGCGTGGTAGTTCTATGCAGGATGTCATCTTTAAAGGGACGACAAACCGCAAGATGCAGTCTTATGCTGAAGTAGCTTTGGTATTTGATAACCGCACTAAAGTATTTGAAATCGACGAAAGCGAAGTTACAATATCACGTAAATTATTCCGTGATGGCGAAAGTGAATATGCTTTAAACGGACAGCCGACACGCTTAAAAGATATTAATAATTTATTACATGATAGTGGTATTGACCGTGATGGTTTAACCATTATCAGTCAGGGACAAGTCGCCGACTTGGTTTCGGCAAAACCAGAAAATCGTCGTGGTATTTTTGAAGAAGCGGCGGGGATTGCTAAATTCCGGGCTCGTAAAGATGAGGCTGGTCGTAAATTGGAGCGTACAACGCAAGAGTTGGTACGTGTTAGTGATGTCTTAAATGAAATTGAACGTAACCTAGGGCCGTTAATGAAGCAAGCCGAAAAGGCGCAAAAGTACTTACAATTAAAAGAAGAATTGAAACATCTCGAAATCAATTTGTTTATTTATAAGTATGACCATGTGGCGGAAGAAAAAGCTAAAGCACAAGCACAGGCTGATGAATTTGAAGGACAATTAAAAGAATTGCAAGCTAAGTTGGAAACGATGGACCGGGCGAGTGCCAACGGAATGCAAGAGCTGTCGGCTTTGGATAAAAAAGTGGCAGAATTACGTGATCAGATTTTAGCCTTGTCTTTGGACAATCAACGTCAGAGCGGAGAACAATTATTGTACCAAGCGACAGCGGACAGTTTACACCAAGCCGAATTACAACGAGAACAATTATTGTCGAAGAAGCAAATGATTGCGAATATCATTGACTCGGGTGAAGGTTTTAAATATAGTGTCAAAAAATTAATTGAAGAACGCAATAAAAATAGTGAAGTGGCTCGGGCGATTGTCGGTGTTGTTTCACAAGAATTATCGGTGCCAGCAGAATTAGAAACAGCGATTGAAATGGCTTTGGGTGCTGCGGCACAAAACGTGATTACGCATAGCGAAGAAGATGCGAAACAGTTGGTGCATTTGTTATCCAGTAAAAATTTAGGTCGTGCAACATTCTTGCCAATTACGGCGGTTAAGGCTCGTGATATTCGTCCAGATGAAAGGGCTATTTTGCGGGGCATGGGTTCTCGAGTTTTGGGTGTGGCAAGTGAGTTAGTAGAATATAAACCTGAAATTGCTGGCGTAATTTCCAATTTGTTGGGGCGGGTAATTGTTTGTGATAATTTAGATTCGGCGATTGCTTTGGCTCGTCAGGCCAGTTATGCCTTCAAGATTGTGACCTTAGATGGTTCGATTATCGAGCCACGTGGTAGTATTACGGGTGGTAGTAAAAACGCTGTTACCAATACTTTGTGGCATACCAACAACCTAAAACAAATCGAAAAAAGTTTGGGTGAAGTAGATGAAAATATTTCCCGACTGCGTGAGAAATTGCAGGGCTTGAAAGCCAATCTGAAAGATGTGCCGGTGAATGCAGCGCAAACCAAACTAGAACAATTAAAAGATGAACTGGCACGTACGCAAGCGGCACGTGATAACTTGCATTATGCAACTGGAACTTCGGTCTCGGGACGTGCCGAACTAACCGAACAAATTAATGCTTTGCAAGTGCAATATTATTATGCCACCAATATGCTGACGAAAATGGATGCTGAAATTGAAAACTTAAGTCAGCGTATCAGTGAAGAATACAATTTGAATTACAGTGCTTGTTATGCTCAACGTGATCCAGAATTTGACGTTGTGGCGGCTGAACCACGCATCAGCGAATTACACCGTTCCATTCGTTACTTAGGCAACGTAAACTTGGATGCGATTGAGCAAGTTAAGGCTGATAAAGAACGCTACGAAAGTTACAAGACGCAAAGTGATGATTTGTTTGCCGCTAAGCAAGATTTGGAAAAGGTAATGCGTGAGTTATCGCAACAAATGGAAAAGAATTTCAAAACAGCGTTCGAGCAAATTAACACCAATTTTGGTAAGGTCTTCCAAGAATTATTTGGTGGCGGTAGTGCAAAATTAGTTTTGACCGATGCGGAAAATTTCTTAGAATGCGGTATCGATATTATTGCGGAACCGCCGGGTAAGAAGTTGGCAAACATATCCTTGTTGTCGGGTGGTGAAAAAGCTTTAACAGCGATTGCAATTTTGTTTGCAATTTTGAAATATAAAACGATGCCGTTCTGTTTGTTGGACGAAATTGAGGCGGCTTTGGACGATGCAAACGTTTCTCGTTTTGCCAGTTATTTACATCATTTCTCGGGTGAAACACAGTTTATCGTTATCACGCACCGTAAACCCACCATGGAATTGGCTGACCGTTTGTATGGTATCACAATGGAAGAAAAGGGTATCAGTAAAATCGTTTCGGTTAAGTTGGCGTAATCTATCCCAGATAGTACTTGCTTTTTTGATTATTTTAGCGTATATTAGATCTATCGGGGATTGGCGCAGTTGGTAGCGCGCTTGTTTTGGGAACAAGAGGCCG
>JAFUJE010000110.1 GCA_017473795.1 Clostridia bacterium | reverse complement strand
GCAATAATGGAACGACGGTTAAGGTCGAAAATTTATTTTATAATACGCCCGAACTTAAAAAGTTTTTACGTAGTGCGAACGTGGAAAAAAATCACATTACCCAAGTTATTCACGAAATTATATTTGCAAACCCTGATCGCCATTTCCGTTATTATATTGATCAACAATTAGTTATCGATTATCGTGGGCAAGGTTTAGCAAATGCGATACAACAAATTTATAATGTTGATGTCAAACAATTGATATCTGTTAAAAATCAAACAGATGGTATTGCTGTTGACGGTTATATGTCTAACCTGAATTTATCAAAAGTTAATAAAGATCGGCAGGTTGTAATTATTAATGGTCGTGTTGTAAATGGTGGTTTAATTGCTACAGTAATCAATGAGACAATGGGAAACTATTTACCAATTAAGGAATACCCAGTTTTTGTTTTGCATTTCTCGGTGGCTGTAGATCGTGTTGATGTTAATGTGCATCCTCAAAAAAGAGAAGTTCGTTTTGATAATCGTGATAGTATCATAAACTTTGTACGTCAAACTATCACAAAAACAATGGAAGCATTTTTCTTAACACAAATTTCGGAATTGACACAGCCGGCTACTGAATCAACAGAGGTTAAAACTGATGTCATCAACGAGGTAAAAAAGTTTTCGTCGGTAACAGATGAAAACATACAAGCAGTAATTTCGGAACCTTTAAAAACAGGATACTCGTTTAATCCGGATAAAACTGATGCGTCGACGGTTGTTTTGCAATCACTGGAAGTTTTAAAGAGTGATAATGATGTTTTAAAATCGGCACCAAATATTTTAAATAATATCAACTTAATTGAACCACTACAAGGAACACAAACAACGGCATTAAAACAAAATTCATTTAAAATTTTAGGTCAGGTTTTTGATACTTATCTTTTGGTTTGTACTACGGAATCGCTATTGGTTATTGACCAACACGCTATGGCGGAACGTATGAATTACGACCGTTTCCGTGCCGAGATTGATCAAGCCAATGTGCAATCACAAATATTATTAACACCATTGGTTGTGTCTGTTACGCCTAAAGAAATCAATCGTTTTAGTGAATTGAAACCGCTCTTGAGTAATTTTGGTTTTGATTGTGATGAGTTTGGTGAAGATGCAATTCGTGTTTCTGCTGTTCCAGCCATGTTAGCAAATGCGTCGCTCAAAGATTTCATCAAAGTATTACTGAATGATAAAGCAGTGGTTAATGATAATCTTAGTGATTTGGTAAAACATCGTGTGGCAACTACTGCTTGTAAAGCAAGTATTAAAGCGGGGGATTTTTTATCGTCCGTACAAATTGAAGCATTTATGAATAATTATTTTACTACAAAAAATGTGCCATTATGTCCGCACGGTCGACCAATTATGTTAATCTTTAACAAGAATAAATTAGAAACACTATTTGCTAGAAAGTAGTGGATATGGTAAAATAAATACTATGGAGACATTGGAATCAATGGCACATGCACCAGAGACGGCTTTCACAGGTCGAAGTCGTGGTGCTGTTAACGCATACAAGCGAAAATTTGTCAAAAAGTGGAAGACCAATCCACCAATTAATCCAGAACGTTTTGAGCCAAATTTGGAAACTGGCTTAACTTCTGAGCAAGTTAAAAGACGTGTTGACGATTGCTTAGTTAACTATGTTAAACGTGGTACGACTAAATCAGTTGGCGCTATTTTATTAACTAATATATTCACTTTTTATAATATTCTGGCATTAATTGTTGGCGGAATTTTAATTTATGCAATTACTGTTTTACAACCTAGTATCCCGGCCGAAGATTTTCAAAATGATGGAGAGAATATTAGAATTGGTATTCCAAGTTTATTGTTTTTGTTGATTTTTGCGGCTAATATGGGTATTGGTATTTTCCAAGAGTTGCGCGCAAAGTTTACCATCGAAAAATTGACCGTCGTAGCGTCTTCTAAGGTAACTGCTTGGCGTGATGGTCAGCCGCAAATTATTTTGCCTGAAGATTTAGTTCTTGATGATATCGTATTGTTATCTGCAGGAAGACAAATTCAAGCTGACGGAACTTTATTGGATGGTGTTGTTGAAGTTAACGAAAGTTTGCTAACTGGTGAATCTATTCCTGTGCAAAAAAAGCCGGGTGATCGTTTGTTAGCAGGATCTTTTGTCGTTAGTGGAACTGGAAAATATCACGTCACTAAAATTGGTAAAAATAATTATATTCAAAGCGTGGCACATAATGCCAGTCGTTACGTTGCACCTCGTTCTGAATTGTTTAATTCTTTAAAATCTATTATTAAAGTTATTGGTATTTTTATAGCCTTCTTGTCAATGGTTTTAATTGCTATGCAGGTTATTACGGCTACGGAAGTTGTACCGTATACGGTTTTAAAAATTATTTCCCAAACAAGTGGTGCAATTCTCGGCATGATTCCAGCGGGTATGTTTTTACTGTCTTCAATGGCATTAATGGTTGGTGTTGTCAATCTTGGTAAGGAAAACACCTGGGTGCGTGAACTTTATTGTATTGAAATGTTAGCTCGTGTAGAT
>JAFUJE010000109.1 GCA_017473795.1 Clostridia bacterium | reverse complement strand
TTATCGCTGGTGACAAGGTTGAAGTTAAAGTTGGTAACGCTATGCCATTGGCAGTGGTACCAGTTGGTTCAATGGTTCACAACATTGAAATGCAACCAGGTTCTGGTGCGAAAATTGCTCGTTCGGCTGGTATGTATGCGACTTTAGCTGGTCGTGATAACGGTTATGCGATTTTGAAAATGCCATCAGGTGAAACACGTCGTATTCCAGAAAATTGCTATGCTACCATTGGTCGTATCGGTAATTTGGACCATGAATTGGTTGCTTTGGGTAAAGCAGGACGTAAACGTCATATGGGTGTTCGTCCAACTGTTCGTGGTGTTGTTATGAATCCATGTGATCACCCACACGGTGGTGGTGAAGGTAAATCTCCTGTCGGATTTGCATCTCCTGTATCTCCATGGGGTAAGAAAACCTTGGGTTACAAAACTCGTAAACAAAATAAACCGTCGAATCGCTTTATTTTAAGTAGGAGGGCTAAATAATGAGTAGAAGTATTAAGAAAGGACCTTATGTTAACCAAAAATTAGTACGTCGTATTGAAGAAATGAATGCCGACCAAAGCAAGAAAAAAGTTTTAAAAACTTGGTGCCGTGCATGTACTATTTTGCCAAGTTTTGTTGGACATACAATCGCTGTACATAACGGACGTAAACACATTCCTGTTTATGTTAAATCCGAAATGGTTGGTCATAAATTAGGTGAATTTGCACCAACACGTACTTTTAAATCTCATGGCGGTATTAAAGCCATTGCAGCAAAAGGTAAAAAAGGTTAAGAGAGGTAACAAAATGAGCAGAGGAATTAAAGAAAGAACAGAACGTAGAAAAGCAAATCGTGACAAACGTCCTTATGCAATTGCCCGATATATTCGTATTCCAAATTCAAAGGTAAAGTTTGTTTTAGATTTAATTCGTGGTAAAAACTACGAAGACGCAGTTAATATCTTGAAAAACTTAAACAAATCAGCTAGCCCAGTTGTTTTGAAAGTTTTAAATAGTGCTGCTGCTAACGCTGAAAATAATTTGGCTATGGCAAAAGACAATTTGTTTGTTGCTGAATGTTATGCAACCAATGCACCTCAAATGAAACGTATGATGCCACGTGCTCGTGGTCGTGCAGATCGTATCTTGAAACGTTCTTGCCACATTACAGTTCGTTTGGATGAAATTAAAGTTGGACAAAAAAATGTTAATAAAGCAGCTGGTAAAACAGTAGCTCAAAAAGCAACAACTCCAGCAACTAAAACTGCAACAGCAGCAAAAACAACAACTAAGGCTGCTGCTGTGAAAACTGCAGCTAAGGCTATTCCTGCAACTCAAGCAGAAAAACCTGTTGCTGATAAACCAAATACAGTAAAACCATTGGGAACAAAAGCAGTAGCAACTGAAAAGAAAACAACTACAACAAAAACAACCGCAGCGAAAAAAACTGCAACCAGCACGCCAAAAACTACGGCGGCAAAAAAGGAGGCTAAATAATGGGACAAAAAGTTAATCCTAATGGCTTTCGTACGGGCGTAAATAAAGACTGGAATGCTACTTGGGTAGCTCCAAAAAAAGAAATTGCTGCGTACATTTTGGAAGATCATAAAATTCGTAAATTGTTAAATGACGAATATGGTTTGAAAGCCGGTTTGAACAACTGCAGTATCTCACGTATTGTTATCGAACGTCGTAACTCAGTTGTTACCGTTAACATTTATACCTCTCAACCAGGTATGTTAATTGGTCAAAAAGGTGCTAACATCCAAGTCTTAAACCAAAAATTACAAAAAATTATTGGAACAAAAACTTTGGAAGTTAATGTTAAGGAAATTAAAAATCCTGATATTAATGCTGATTTGGTGGCTCAATCAATTGCTAGTCAATTGGAAGGTCGTAAAGCTTGGCGTCGTACCATGAAAATGGCTATTCAAAAAGCTATGAAAAATGGTGTAACTGGTATCAAGGTTCAATTGTCTGGTCGTTTAGATGGTGCTGATATTGCACGTTCTGAACATTATCAACAAGGTGTTTTACCATTGCACACTTTGCGTAGTGATATTGATTACGGTTTCGCAGAGGCGCACACAACATTTGGTGTTATCGGCGTAAAATGCTGGATCTGTAACGGTGAAATTAAAGGTAAACGTGTTCGTAGCGGAGAAGTGGCTCGTCCAAGCCGTGAATCACGTCCAAACTTCAATCGTGAAGAAAGAAAATTTAATAACCATGGCCGTGCTAACGGTGGCTTCACCGCTCGCAAATACGAAGGTGGCGAAAAGAAAGCTTTGAACCCATTGAAAAATTCGGGTGGTTATTCTAAATCTTTTGTACCAAAATTAGCAAAGAAGGAGGGCTCAGACAATGTTAATGCCTAAAAGAGTTAAAAGGCGTAAAGTTCATCGTGGTCGTATGCGTGGTAAAGCTACACGTGGTAACAATTTAACCTACGGTGATATTGGTTTAGTTGCAACTGAACCAGGTTGGATTACGTCAAACCAAATTGAAGCGGCTCGTATTGCGATGACTCGTTTCACAAAACGTGGTGGTAAAGTTTTCATTAACATCTTCCCACATAAATCTGTTACCAAAAAACCAGCTAACACCCGTATGGGTAGTGGTAAAGGTAATCCGGAATTTTGGGTTGCTGTTGTTAAGCCTGGACGTGTTTTGTATGAAATTAAAGGTATTAAAGAAGCAGACGCACGTGAAGCATTGCGCTTAG
>JAFUJE010000108.1 GCA_017473795.1 Clostridia bacterium | reverse complement strand
GCCAGTTCAGTAAAATTCTCAATTGCAGTTTTTAATAAATCCACCAAGATTGGAAAACCTATATATTCACACGGACAATCATACGAGATTAAAAAATCACAAATACCAGTTTTAACTTTTTCACGATCATTTTTATTTTTCTTCATTATTTAGTTCTCTCTTTTTAATATTTAGGGATAAGATGAATATGAGCATGCATAATTTCCTGACCGGCTGCTTTACCACAATTTACTTTGATATTATAACCCAAAGGTTGTTGTGTTTTTTCAATTTCTTGTTTGGCTTGATTAATTAATTCACCAGCAGCAGCCCATTCAGCAGAATTCATACTGAAAACTGTTTCCATATGTCGTTTAGGAATAATCAAGGCATGACCTGGTGCAACCGGAAACTTATCAAAAATCATATAACATAAATCATTTTCAAGCACGCTATTTGTTGCTAAATCACAAAAAAGACACATACGAAGCACCCCCACATGGTAATATTAAATTTTCTGCCGTTGGCAATCCAATTTCGTAAGTTTGGATATTGTATTGTAAACCATTAAGATTCTTTCGCAAAACATTTTCAATTACAGTTGGTTGAACAGAAGATGTGTAGTTATTAACCAAAAAGAATAATGGTTGATCAGAAAGCAACTTGACACAATTTGCAATTAAGTCATTTAAGTTTTCGGTAAGTTTCCAAATTTCTCCGTTAGCACCACGTCCGAAATTAGGCGGATCCATAATAATGGCATCGTACTTACGTCCCCGACGAATTTCACGTGCTACAAATTTTTGACAATCATCAACAATATAACGAACGCTTTCGTACGGTATATTATTCAAATTTACATTACGCTTGGCTACATCAGTCATACCACGACTGGCGTCAACATGGGTAACTATTGCCCCGGCTTTCGCACAAGCCACTGTGGCTCCACCAGTATAAGCGAACAAGTTTAAAACTTTGGCTTGTGGACGTTGACTTAAAACTTGCATTACCATATCCCAATTAACGGCCTGTTCCGGAAATAAACCAGTATGCTTAAAGTTCATAGGACTAATAATAAATTTTAAGTCTTTATATTTAATAGTCCATTCGTCAGGTGTGGGTTTTAACCATTCCCACGCACCGCCCCCAGTTGCTGAACGCAAATAATGGCCGGCAACCTTTGGATAACTAGAAAAATCAATAGATGGCCGCCAAATTGCTTGAGGATCAGGACGTAACAAAATTACATTACCCCAACGCTCTAATTTCTCTCCATTTCCCGTGGCAATAATTTCGAAATCACGCCAATCGGATGAGTATTTCATTTTCTCCTGTTCCTTTTGTGATGTGCATTTCGGTAGCTAAAACTTCACGCATAATACGTGGTTGATGTGCGTGAGCCGCTGTATACATTTTATCATCCGACGTTTTAATTTCCAGAATGATACGATCGGTAATGTTTAATTTTTGATTCATGCGCTCCAATTGGATACTACGAATTAATTCACGAGCGACACCCTCCAACATCAAGTCATCGGTTATAGTAGTATCAAGTACCACGGTAACATCATCGCTTGTAGTAATTACAAATCCTTCACGTGGCGCTAATTTACGTTCAAATAAATCTGGACTGAGTGAATCAAATCCTTCAATTTCGATTTTTTCTTGAGCATCAAACTTAGCAACCAAGTCAGACATATTCTTAGTATTTTGTAAAGAGTTCTTTAATTCTTGAACACGATTTTTTAAGATTGCACCAGCCTTTTTAAAATTAACAGTCAAGTATGCTACGTTAAATTTATCATCATCAGTAACAATTTCTATTTGTTTAACATTTAATTGTTCTTGAATTATCGCAGCAAACATTGTAATTGTGTCAATACGGTTAGTTTTTACATACAACTTTGATAATGGTTGCTTAATAGCAATTTGATTTTCAGCACGTAATGACAAGCCCAAACTGATTACTTGTTTTACAAAAGCTACGTCTTCCAACAGATTTAATTTGCTATCTTTACTCTTTATTTTTAAAGGAGTTGGATAATTTGCCAACATAACTGGATCTT
>JAFUJE010000107.1 GCA_017473795.1 Clostridia bacterium | reverse complement strand
TTAAAATTGCAGCGATTGGGATTTTAGCAGCAGTTGTCTGTACGATTCTAAAACAAGCAGGACGTGAAGAGATTGCAACTTTTGTTTCGTTAGCAGCGGTTGTAATTTGCTTGGTTATGGTTTTGTCGATGATTAGCGATTTGTTTAATTCAATTCGTTCTTTATTTGCTTTGTATTAAGGAGTTAATTTGGACCTAACCAAAATGATTGTAATTGGTGTGGCCAGTGCGCTGGGCGTGTTGTTATTACGGCAGGTCAAGCCTGAACTGGCGGTAATTGTTGGTTTGGTTGGCACCATTTTAATTTTTATGATGGTGGTATCTGGGTTGACGCAAATTGTCAGTAGTATCAACGGCATTGTGGCACAAACTGGGTTGGCGACGCAGTTATTTGCCAGTGTCTTAAAAATTGTAGGGATTGGTTATTTATGTGAAATTGCGTCCAGTATTTGTCAGGACTCTGGTGCAAAGGCTGTGGCGGATATGATTGTTTTGGGCGGTAAAATTATTATCATGGTGTTGGCAATTCCCATCATTCAGGCCTTGGTTGATGTTGTGTTGGGGGTATTACCGTAATGGAAGAAGCCGAATTAGCCGAAGTTGTTAACGATACGTTATCCCAAATTGACTTTGGGGATTTGGCCAATTTAAGTGTGTTTGGTGGTGAAAATTTTTGGACAGTTTTAGGTAAGATATTATCGGGCGAATATTTTCAACAATATCCAGATGTGTTGAGTGGAATCTGGGCTTTGTTAGGAAGCGTCATTTTAGCGGTTTTGCCTTTAGTAGTGCTGGTGGTTGCCATTACAATTTTATGCGGTTTCGTCGGAACTGTTAAAAAAGAGGGGGTAGGAAATTTAGTTTTTTTTGTGGCTTATGCGGCAGTTGTTTTAATTGTGGTTGGTAGTGTGACTGATTTAATTAAAATGGTTGGTAATACGTTAGATATTATTAAAGCACAGGTTGATTTGGTATTCCCGATTATTTTAACTTTGATGGTGACTGGGGGAGCCAGTACCAGCGCCAGTATTTATCAGCCAGGTGTAGCCGTTTTATCTAGCGGGGTGATGCAGATTTTTATTTGAGTAGTAATGCCTTTGTTTATTGTGAGTATGGCTTTTTCGGTTGTTTCGCATTTAGCTCCGCAAACAAAATTAGATAAGTTTGTTAGTTTCTTTAATTCTTTATTCAAATGGATTATCGGGATTTGTTTTACGGTATTTTTGTCCTTTATGGCGATACAAGGCATTACCGCTGGCAGTTTTGATAGTATTTCAATTCGGGCTACCAAAATGACAATGTCAGGCTATATACCCATTGTAGGTGGCTATATGTCGCAAGGTTTTGATTTAATGATGGCCAGTGCTGTGTTAATTAAAAATGCAGTCGGTTTATCAGGAATTTTGTTGTTGCTGGGTTTAGTGTTGGCACCTATTGTAAAAATTGTGGTTTTTTCTTTGGCAATTAAATTAGCGGCTGCGGTAACGCAACCAATCGGTGACAGTCGAATCAGTAATTTCTTAACCACAATTAATAAAAGTTTTGGTATGTTGGTAGCCTGTTTATTGGGCGTGGCGTTTATGTATTTGGTAATTTTAGCATTATTTATCATGACCGGGAATGTAATATAGTATGACGGCTTGGTTGGCCAGTATTGTGGGCGTTGTAATTATTGGCGTTGTAATCGAACTGCTGATGCAGGGGCGGCGCATGGGAAACTTTGTGCGGTCAATTTATGGCTTTATTGTTTTGTTTGTGATTGTGTCGCCTTTGCCAGACTTACTAAAAGCAGATTGGTGGTCGGTCGAAAATGAAAATTTAGTAAACACTGAGTTGGTTGAAAACTTAAAGGCTGGTAATCGACAAACTCAGGTAAATCAAATTCTACGGACGATGGGCTACCAAGATGCCTTGGTTACAGTATTTGATAACACAGTGTATGTTAACTTGGGAGTGGCGATTGATGATGAAAAATTAACTGAGTTACAAAAAGCATTGGGAGATGAGGTGGTGATAATATGAAAAAGTGGTGGGCAAAAATTAAAAGTATTAAACATTGGGAAATTTACGCAGCAGTGATTGTAATCGTAATTATGTTGGGAATTTATTTGTCCGGAATGGTGGGGAAGCAAAAGACGTAAGACGCAGAAGCGGTTACTGTCGTGAATAACAGTGATAATACTTACGCCAGTCAAATTGAAACTAAGTTGGAAAAAGTATTAGGTTGCGTGGCTGGAGCGGGAAATGTAGCGGCTATGGTCATGACCGACGGAGAAGGGACAGCCGAATTAGCGTATGATATTCAAGAAAAAACGGTAACACAAGCAGGGGCTAATGGACAAGAAGTGACAACCAGCACGGTAGATAAAACCGTGATAGCGAACAATGGTAGTCCGATGATTTTGTGGAAAAATCCACCACGTATTTTGGGAATTGTGGTTGTGGCGACGGGGGCAAATGACCCCAGTGTACGCTTGAACTTATTACATGCAGTGCAAACCTTGATTGGCGATCAACAGATTCCGATTCAAATTTTGTCGGGGATTTAAAATCGATAAAATTTGCGGTCATATTCAAAATTAGCGGTCAATATAATAATAGCAAGGGGGAAATAATTGTGGAAGTAGTAGCACAAAAACCAAAAAAACAACGTTTCGGTGGAAAAATAAAAAATTTTTTTAGTACTTTATTTAGCAAAAAAGCACGTAAGATTGCGTTAATGACGGGGCTTCTGACTTTGTTAGTCGTAACTGGTTACTTGAATTTTACTTTGAACCAAAATGCTGTCAATATTAATGCTGGTACGAAAACAGAAACTAATATGTTTATTACATTGAAAGAAAACCGTACTGATGCTCGTATGGCGCAACAATTAGTTTTACAAGAAATTGTTGCCAATACCAGTGCCAGTGCTGAGGCTCGCCAAGAAGCAGAGAATGCATTAACGGCTTTGGCTGCTACCATCGCTTACGAAAATAATACTGAAAATTTGATTGCAGCTCAATGTGGTTATGAAGATGTAATTGTCAGTCGTAATGGTAATAAATTAAACGTTATTGTGAAAACCGACAGTGAAATCGAAAACGAAAATTTACAGAAGATTATGAAAATATTGGCTAATGCGATGGATAAAGAACGATTAGAACCTGAAAACGGTGACGCACTTTACATTTCAATTATGTAATTAATGTAAATTAAGAGAAAGGGCGACTAGCCCTTTTTTTGTTTGTGATTTTTTGGGAATAATCAAAACGTGTGGTTTGTGTTTTGTAGTTTGGCATGGTTAGGTGTGGTGATTAGTTGGTGTTTGGCGCACCGTAATCTTTATTGGTTTGTGGATACGTTAACAACGGGTAATGTCAAGGCACGCATCATACGGCTACCTTTGTCTCAAATTAAAAATCGTAAATTAAGGCGAGAGATTAAAATTTTTAACCGCATGTGTCTGATAATGCCGACGGTGCGTGGTGTGGCAGTGGTGTATCGAGAACAGTTACGGGCTTTGTTGCGTAATCCAAAACATCGACCTAGTGCGGATCCTTATGAACAATTATTTTACGGGTATGCTTGCTACGTGTTGGCTCAGAAAATTAAAGTAGATGCAGTACGTCGACAGTTATTACGCAATTTGCTCTTTTTATTAGCGCCCAAACGGAAAATTGTAAAAAAGATAGTGGCGGTTTGGTCAAGGCAAAATTACAATTTATATCCGACGCCGATATATAAAGTTTTCCGAGATTGCTTTTGTGATCCGTTACAACCGGGAATAGTAGCAGTGAAACCGTGGCAAATGGTTGTTCATGGTAGTTACATCAAATATTATAATACTGATTTGGTGGTAAAGCGTTATGCCCATGCCTTCACATTGCAAGCTAATCAAACACAAACGGTAACAATTAAGGTTGCCGCCGATAAAAATGATTTTGACTGTGCGGTAAGTCGGGGAATAGTTACTTGTAAACATTTAGTAACGGGTGAATGTCATACTTATGCAGTACGGGGTGATAAAGTTCGTTTGGCAACCAGTGTTTGTGCTAAGGTTGATGCTTTGGAAATTTATGTAACGTGGCAGGGTGAAGCCAAAATAAGTTTAGATGGTGGCGAACCTTTGTGGCTATCGGAAGAAGAAAAAGCATTGAATCAGCGTTTGGAAAATATTGTTACAGCGGCATACCAATCCAAGTATATTGAAGGGGAAAAGTTGCATACACGTTATATGTCGGCTTTAAAATTGGTACCGTCTTTGGAAAGTTTAACAAAGGTTGTGGTAGTGCAAGATGCAGGCCAGTTTTTAAATATCTGGGATAATTTAGCGGATTATCGCCAAATCGCTAAATTGTTTCACGGTTTTAATTTAGTGTTTTTGTATTCTGGGGCTGTACCGGTGATAGAAGAAGTGCTTAAAACTACGGTAACTACGGAGCAAGTAACAGCCTGTCATCAAGAGCAATTGTGGCTGTATTTTATTGACCGGACGATTACTGATCCAGATGCGTTGTATTTTTTTGTAAAGATGGCTCAGTCGAAGCATTACGTTCGGTTAGAACCGACTCCACCCGGTTTAGCAATCAGTCGAACCTGGCCGTATGTTAAGACTTTAACGGTCACGAATACTTTACCGACGAAGATGACTCGCAATTTGGTGGTGCCTTTAATTTTTAATCGTCCGGCGGTGGTAAGTGCTAATGGTTGTGTCTTAAAAGTTGTTAGTTTAACTTCTGGTCATGAAAGTAATTACGTCTTACCCACGGCAATCAAAATTAATAAGGAATACTTAACAACGCACATTAACGTTCCATTAAAAGTTAAATTGGCGGGATATGAGACACGGCAGTTTACAATTACACGGCGGGAAAATATCCAAAAAGCACGCTTGACGAAAAAAGATTTAGCCACTGCTTTGCGAGAAATCCAAATTAATACCGATGATAAAAAGTTGAATGCATTATTTAATAAGTCGGTGATTGAAGGCGAAGATGTGGGTACTTTGGCTGCGGTAAAAGTTGCCTACCAAAATCAAGACCGTAAATTATTGTTAGTGGCTTTGGAAGAACGTCATCAGATTACAGCCGATGTTTGGCAGTATTTATTGACGCAATTTGTTGGGCTACGGGTACGAGCAGATAAAATTTACTTAACGCCTTGTGTTAATGTAATGGGAGAATTTTCCATCACTTTTGAATGTCAAGGGCGTAAGTATGCTTTCAATACGAAAAAAAATTTGTCAAGCAGTGCGAAATTTGCTACCATAAAGTATGACAATTCAAATGGATAAAAAATTAGAAGGCACAAAAACTGCCAAGAATTTAGAGACCGCTTTTGCGGGGGAAAGTGGTGCACGTAACAAGTATACGTTCTTTGCATCAAAGGCGAAAAAAGACGGCTATCCGACAATCGCTAAAATTTTTGAAGAGACGGCTGGTAACGAAAAAGAACACGCCGAAATGTGGTACAAATACTTACACACGATTGACGGTACGGTGGAAAATTTGTTAACGGCTGCCGCTGGCGAAAATTATGAATGGACGGATATGTATGAACAATTTGCGAAAGAAGCCGATGAAGAAGGCTTTAAGGAAATTGCTGCAAAATTCCGTGGTGTAGCTGCGATTGAAAAAAATCATGAAGAACGTTTCTTAGACCTTGCAAATCAATTAAAAAATGATACTTTGTTTGCTGGTGAAGTAGCAGTTACTTGGCAATGTACTAACTGTGGTTATACTTTTGTCGGTAAGGCGGCACCAAAACTTTGTCCGGTATGTTTACACGCACGTGAATATTTTATCCGTGTTTATACAAAGTAAATT
>JAFUJE010000014.1 GCA_017473795.1 Clostridia bacterium | reverse complement strand
TCGTGTATTATTTCGGGACGGCAACTTTGTTGGGTGTTGTGGCAAATGTAATTTTAGTGCCACTGTTGATGTGTGCATTTTATGCCGGAATGTTTACCGTTTGTACCTTTGCCTGCGGGGCAATCCTGTGGTTAGTGGAACCGCTTTTGAATTTTGTTCGTTGGATTACCGGTGCTATCGGTCAAATCCCTTGGGCGACTTTACCACTTAATCATGGTTTGCCGGCAATCTTTGTTTATTTAGCCGCCATGTTGCTTTTGTCACGGTTTGTCTTTTTAAGACCTAAAATTAAATATCCCATCGTTGCAATGTTGTTTACTTGTTATTTGATTTTACTTGTGGTTTAATATGGTAGATGGATTTTGCACAGTTAAAAGCCAGTTTAAAAGTACGGGTAGAGCCCGTGTATTTAGTGCATGGTACCGATTATTTTTTGATTAACAAAGCGGTTAGTTTAATTAATGATGCTTTGCCGGGCGCAGAAATTACAAAATTTTCCGAAGAAGCAACTGGAGATGAAATTGTAACAGCCTTGGCTACAACTTCATTCTTTATGAATACCCGTTTGGTGGTGGCGACATTAGGTGATAAACCATCTTTTAGTGCGATTAATCAATACTTGAAAAATCCAGTCGCTGGCAGTGTTTTGATTTTAATTAGTTACCGGGAAAAGCCCGAAGCCAATTTAAAAGGTGCCACTGTCGTTAACTGTAATCCCATGCCGGCAACAATCTTAGTCCCTTTAATTGCAAAACAAATTGCACCACACCAAATTACCCGTGATGCGGCTGATTATTTGGTAGAAGCAACGGGTGGTTATTACACTCTAATTGATAATGAGTTGACCAAGTTCTTGGCTTACTATGCCGATTTACCTGTTTGGGAAATTAAGCATCTGCAACCGCATTTGACTAAAACGGTTGATTTTCAAATTTACGAATTGGGTGCCGCTATTTTAGCCCGTCAAGTTACGGCAGCCCATCAAATTTTGTCATGGTTAATTAGTAGTAATACTAACGAATATATGATTTTTGGTGGGGTAGTTTCTCAAATGCGTCGTGCTTATTATGCCACTGCCAGCAAGGACGATATCAATGTTATTGGTAAAATATTAGGTTGTTCACCTTATGCAATTAAATATGCACGCCGTGATTATGGTGCGAATCCCATGGCTGTTAAATTGTGTTATGCCCGTGCTTTAGAATTAGAATACCAAATTAAATCGGGACAGATAACAGTTACTGCTGCTTTGGACGCCTTAATATATCGTTAATTTGTAAGTCATAAGGGCAACCAACAATTTCAATCGTGGTTTCGGGTTGGTTTTGCACGGTACCTTGCCAAACAAAAGTTTTACCATCGACGGCCAAATTTGGTGATAAAATTTCCAGTGTGTCACCGGGATTAACTTTGTTTTTTAATAACATAGTTTGGGTACCGGTCGCCAAGCCAATAAACTCATAAGTTTGTTCTTCTCGGGCAGCAGGGTAATATTGCGTCGGTACTTTGTCAAACGTGAATCCGGTGGTGTAAGGGCGGTGCGAAATTTTATCTAGTTCGGTTAAATAATCACGTTTGATGCCGTCCAATGCTTGACGGTAAGCATGAGTCACACCCGCCACATAGTAAGTACTTTTGACACGGCCTTCAATTTTCAAACTGGCAACACCGGCGTCAATTAGTTCTTGTAAATGGTTAATTAAACATAGGTCACGGCTGTTCATAATATAAGTTCCGTGTTCGTCTTCTTCAATGGGCCAATATTCGTTCGGGCGTTTGGCTTCTTGCAAAACGTAATTGTAGCGACAAGAATGAGCACAATCTCCACGGTTGCTGGAGCGGTTTGTCATATAATTGGATAATAAACAACGACCACTGTAAGAGACACACATAGCCCCGTGGACAAAAACTTCAATTTCGGCTTGACCTTTTACTGCCTCACAAATTTCTTTAATTTCACTGATGTGCAGTTCACGTGCTAAAACAATTCGGGTCGCCCCAAGTTTCACATACTCAAGGGCTGTGTGTTGGTTTGTGACATTGGCTTGGGTAGAAACATGAACTGGA
Organism: Clostridia bacterium; assembly: GCA_017473795.1. Taxonomy (GTDB): domain Bacteria; phylum Bacillota; class Clostridia; order Christensenellales; family UBA1242; genus RGIG8050. The sequence goes on along the minus strand of JAFUJE010000014.1, from coordinate 6,561 downwards.
ATTTTGGTGTATTCTCGGAAAACTTTGATTACACCTAAATCGGCTACAATGACCGCATCAATATCCAAAGTATCTAAACGTTTTGCATAATCAATGATTTGGTCGAAGTCATAATTGCGGGGAATAATATTCACGGTAACATAAACTTTCTTACCACGACTGTGTGCCATGGTTGTAATTTCTCGGATTTCGTCATCGGTAAAATTAGCGGCGTGGGCACGCAAACTAAAATCTTTACCACCTAAATAAATGGCATCGGCACCATAATCTAAGGCAATTTTGGCTCTTTTGACGTCTCCTGCGGGCGCCAATAATTCAATCGTTGGTTGTTTCATCTATTAACATTTTAATGTCATCTAACCGTTGTTGCAAATAGTTTGTTGCAGATTGTCTGTTGCTACTTGAATTTAAGCGTGATATGCTTAAATTGTGAAAGTAACTGTTTACCAAGGTGAAAATTTTATTTTAACCAATGAGTACATTTTGCGACAAGCGGCGACTCAACCACTTTTGCAAACGGTTTTTGTCTTAGTGCCAGACCGCTTCACTTTACAGGCCGAACGAATTTTGTTACGCCATCAACCACATTTATTAAATACCCGTGTTATTACATACTCAATGTTGTATCGCTTGGTTGCCAGTGAATTAAATCAGGGTATCGAGCCACGCATTTTGGATAAGACCAGCGCTGTACTGAATTTATGGACAGCCATTCGTCAAGTACAAGACCAATTAACTTGGTTTAAGACCAGTGCCGGACATTATGATTTCGCTGAAAAAATGTTTAATACTATGAATCAAATGCGTAGTTCTTGTGTTGATTTTTCTCAGTTAGCAGCACAAGCCAAAACAACAGTATCGCAAAAAAAATACCATGACATTAATTTAATTTACCAGGCTTATCGTCAAATCATCGCACAGCAAACGGATACTTCCGGAATGTTGGAATACTTAGCCGCACATATCAGTGAATGTAAAACACTGCAAAATTCAGCGGTGTTCGTTTGTGGTTTTACCAGTTTGTCGCCTGCTCGTTTGCAAGTCTTACAGGCTTTGTGTCACTGTGCGGCCAAGGTTGTGATTGGAACCAGTGAAAACGAATTGAATACACAACTGTCACAGTTCCCGCATTATCATCTTCCCGAAACCAAACCGTTTCAGCCTCAGTTGTTCACAGCCCGTTGTGAAACAGAGCGGGGTGAAGCCAGTGTTATTATTGAACGCATTGTTGCTTTATTAAACCAAGGTGTCCCACCCGAAGAGATTGTTGTTTTACTTACGGAATTTGATACCTTAGCACCAGTCTGGCAGGTTATCGCCGATAAATATCAATTACCGGTAAATCTTGATGTGGGGACTAAATTAAGTACAACCGCCGATGCTAAGTATTTACGTGATTTATTAGAATTATTGGCGAATGATGATACCGAAAATGCGGTAGCGGTCTTGTTTAATCAGTGCAGTGGTGTAGACGACGAAACAGTTTTTACTTTGGAAAACCAAATGTTAAAGTCAAACCTGCGTGGTAGGGCGATTCCCGAGATTAAAAAATTAACGAATACCAAAGATGTTGTGGCACTGTGTCAACAACTAAAAACTTTTACTGAAAACGAGAAATTGCAAAATATCTTTGACCAAATTGCCGCCGGTTGTGGCACACAAACCTTGAACTTGCGTGAATTTATTAATTTATTTTGGACTTTGTGTAGTGCTACTAAGATTTCGCAAATTCCCCAATATCTTAACCGAGTTTTGATTGCGCCCGTTAATGATTGGGTGCCGACAGCGGTGCAATATTTATTTATCGCTAACTGTACCGCAGAAAATTTTCCGCAAGGACAATCCGATGATGATATTTTACAAGAAGCCGATTTAGCGGGGACACAAATTACCCCAACACCCAAACTGCAACGGGAACGCAATTATCGTCGTGCGGAATTATTAAAAACCATTGCCAGCAAGCAAGTTGCTTTATCCGGAACTTGTGAAGAATTTCATCCGGTAACTTATGAACCATATTACAGTTTCCGTTGGCCAGATGACGACCAGTCGGCAATCACCGTGGGAAAGGATTTATTTTTCCCGTATCAGCAAGTCAATACAACTTTAGTCGAATCATATTATCACTGTCCACATTTGAACTTTTTAGAAAAAGGTTTACGTTTAAAACCACGACCGATTTATAAATTGGAAGCTAATACTGTGGGGTCTGCTATTCACGCCGCCTTGCAAGAGTATTTGACCAGTCATCAACTGGATAAAGCGATTCAGGTTGGGTTGGAAAAGTTAGCATTTGACTATCCGCCTTTAACCCAAAATATTGCCAAAGAAATAAAATTTATTTTGTGTGAACTTGACAAGATATTTGCCGAAAGTAAATTTAAGTTAAAAATTGAAGTGGAAAAATTAATTGAGCGCAAACTACAAAACGGCTTGAAATTGGTTGGGCGAGTGGACCGGGTTGATTTCGCTGACCGTGGTGATAATAGACGGGCGTTAATGGTCTTGGATTATAAAACTGGTAGTGTGTCGGGCAGTCTTCCGAAAAGTATTTATCTGGGCAATAAATTACAATTGCCAGTTTACGCCAGTGCTTTAGCCCAAGATAAAACCTATATTGCCGGGGCAGGATATTTGCCGTTAAGTAAAGGTTATGCTGCCGATAAAAAAAGTTATATGTTTGAAGGGTTTGTTCATCAAGATTTTAAAAACTTATTTCCCCCGGCAATGATAAATCCGAAATCTCATTATTACATTTCGGCAGATGCAGTGGCGGGAATTTGTTCTCACGCAAATCATTTAATTGAAGAAGCCGTAACCAGAATTATGGACGGTAATGTACAAGCCGATGCGGTCAACGAAGATGTTTGCCAGTATTGTCCGGTGTCTGGTTTGTGTCAGCACGCTACGGGGCCGCACCGTGGCGATGGAGTTAAAGTCACTTACAAAACTTTTGAGGAGGTGCAACATGGCTAAGCCAACCAAAGACCAACAAAAAGTTATTGATTCCGAAGCCCCGAAAATTGCTATTTCTGCCAGTGCCGGCAGTGGAAAAACAACAACTATTATTAACCGCATCGCTCAGATTATTAAAATGGGGCATACTCGTTTTGACCAATTACTTGTTTTGACTTTTACCGATGCTTCTGCCCAAGACATGCGTCAAAAATTAAAAAAACAGTTGAGTATCCAACTTGGTGAACGCTTTTCTTATCCAGATTTACAAGCGGCAGCCATTGGTACGTTCCACAGTTTTTGTGCCAATATTGTGCGTTCGTGGTTTACAGTTGCTGGTGTCAGTCCCAGTTTTGCAGTTATGGACGCAATTCAAAGTTCTAAATTGAAGACCGAGCTTTTTGAAAAAGTCGTTTTAGCGAACTATGAACAAACCAAACAAGCGGTCGATATGTTTGCCGCCAGTAGAAATCTTGATGATTTACGTGATGTTGTTTTCCGTATCCATGATTTTTTGGAAACCCGTCACGACAAAGATGCGTGGATTCGGGATACGGCCTTGTCAGTTTACAACCCAGATATTGACCAAAATACTGCTGTCCGGGCTCTGATATCTCATTACCAAAATCTCGCCAAGCGATTCCGGCAGTTGTTTATTGAATTCAATCATGTTTCGCCACAAGTTAATTTCGTGATTGAAATTGCCGACCAAATTATTCAGGCTCAAACCTATCTTGATTTTCAAAATTTGGAACTCGATTTTCCCACGCTCAAAAAAGAACCTGATTTTGTTTTGTACGAGGAATTTAAAGTATTGCGTTCAAAGTTCCGGGACGAAGTTTGTAAAAATATTCCGGAACAGTTTAAATTCCCGGTCGCAGAAATTCAGTCCGATATGCAAAAAGACCGACAGATTGTTGAACAGTTACTTGCCTTGGTACAGGCTTTCGATGAGGTTTATAGTGCGAAAAAGGCTGAGTATAAAAAACTAGATTATAATGATTTAGAGAAGTATGCACTTAAAGTGTTGGCTCATCCGGAAGCGGTTACTGCGATTCGTGCTCAATACAAATATATCTTTGTTGATGAAGGGCAAGATACGAATCCTGTTCAATTCCGTATTATCAATATTTTACGAGGCGACGATAAATTCTTTTGCATCGTGGGCGATGTAAAACAAAGTATTTACGGATTCCGTGAATGTGAACCCGAATTATTTGATGCCATTGTGCACGAAAGTTTGGTTGATGCGATTCGCTTAAATAAAAACTGGCGCAGTGGGGAACCGATTTTACATTTTGTTAATGGTGTCATGAAAACTTTAATCAGTGATTACGAAACTGGTCATAAGTTTGAATTAGACCGTGAACTTGATTTAGATGCTTTGCGCCAAACCGTAAAAATCGAAAGTACTACGGATTTTACCGCCCAAATGGAATTGGTATACCAACAAATTCAACAAGCCGCAATGCCTTTATCAGATATAGCCATTTTGGCAGAAACCAGCGCTCCGTTACAAGAATTACAAAAATACTTAGCCGACCGTGGTGTGCCTAGTGTTATTGACCGTACTACTGACGCTTTGCAAGAACGTGAGATTATGCTTTTAAATCATTTCTTGTTTGCGGCAATGAATCCGACGAACGAATTACCAAAGTATTTGGTGTTGCAATATTTCTTTGGTTTCTCTAATGATGAGTTAGCACATTTGCGTTTGGGCAAACTTGATAATAATTTAACGGAAAAGGTGGCACAAGCAGAGCAGGTTTTGGCTAATTACCGCCAACTGGGACGCACACAAAGTACGTACGAAGTTTTTACGCAAGTTGCCACTCAATTTGGAATGTTAGAAATTCCGGTCGTCAATGCTTTTTTGAGTGCAATTCGTGGGGTGGCCGATTTTGATACGGTGGCACGCTATCTGTATTTGGTAGAACATCAATTAGTGAAAATTGAAGTTAACATCGGTGCTCACATTACCGATGCAGTTAAACTTATGACAATTCACCATTCTAAAGGTTTGGAATTTCCGATGGTTATTCTGTTTAGTATGGGTGCGGTTTGGTCACAACGTGCCAAGGTTGGTAAGATTATTATGGATAAAAATATGGGAATTTGTGTTGCTTCAGTTGATACGGAGAACTATGTTCACAAAAGCCCTGTGTTACGTTTAGGCATTGCCAAATATCAACAATCAATTCATCTCGAAGAAATGAAGCGTTTATTATATGTTGCGTTAACCCGTCCCAAACAAAAACTTTATATTGTGGGTTGTTGGCAGTATCGTAAAAATTTAATTCAACCGAACTGTATGTTGGATTTAATCAATCCGTTGGGTATGGTGGTGGAACGTGATGACGTGGAAATCTCCGCACCGACAGCAACGGAACAAGCGAAACAGGAACCAACCTTAACGCTTTGTCGGGAAATTGAAAATGCTAATGTTTTAGTGAAACAAAGTGTTACGGCTTTGGCGACTGCCGCTGAATCATTTCAAGATTACGTTGCCCCCTTGAAGTTTGCGGGGACAGGAGGTAAAGAGTTCGGTACAGAATTTCACCGACAAGTTCAATATGGAGCATTGCCAGCAGCAGTGCAAACTTTAGTGAATGGATATACAATTTATCGTGAATTGCCATTTTTATATCTCCACGAAAATACGATTGTGCAGGGTATTATGGACTTGTTAGCGGTTAAAGAGCAGCAAGCCATTATTGTGGATTATAAAACTACTCGATTACCGGTGGAACAATTAGTTGCCAAATATCGTGAACAATTACGCTTGTATGCGAATGCCATTCCGGGATATCAAGTTGAAGCATATATTTATTCTACTGTACACGAATCGTTAATTAAGGTATCATTTTAATATGGCGAAGCGACGTCGAATTTCGAATAAAACGATTGTAATTTTAAAAATTATTGCGGCACTGTGTTTGTTATTTGCTTGCTGCCTTTACTTCTTTATGAATTTTGACGCTTTTAAAAAAGATTTTGGCTTTGATAAATCCGCACCTTTGGGTTCTGCCCAAAATCCTTGGTGGAACTTAGCTTTCCCGTTTTTGTTCTTCTTGGGAATTTGTTTTATCGTTTATTATGTAGGTAATATGATTGTGCGGATAGAAGCCAAGCAAATTTGGAAAGCCGACCGTTGGTTTTTACTTTATCAAATTGTTTTTACCGGTTTATTAGTCGTTACTATTTGGCGCTGGTTTTGGTTAGATTTAACCAATGCGTTATTGCCAAGTATTGTGATGATTATTGCCGGAATTATGAATTTATTTATTCCCCGTATTATTGATAATGATAATTCTGACTTCTAAGCAGTTCGCCAATTGTGGTGTCGTTAACTTTGGTGTTACCACGTAAATCTTGATAATGATATAATTCGTGCAAGATATCAACATCAGTCTCACCATTAAATTTTATTTCAGTACAATGCGCTAAGGAAACTTCAGCGAGCATTTCCCGTACATCTGTTCCTTCATAGGTAACCGTTTCATAATTTGTACTTTCTGAACCACTGGCTGGCTTGAATTTTTTTGCAGTGATGGTAATGTTATCGTCCTGTTTTTCAATTGTCATTTCGGTTATAACAGTAGTCGT
>JAFUJE010000106.1 GCA_017473795.1 Clostridia bacterium | reverse complement strand
GGTGCCTTTCGACGCTGCGTCGTTTGCTGCGGGATTGGTGGGAATTGCTGACTGAAGGTGGCTTTAATCCACGGGTGTTCGTGCAGTAAATCTTGCCAGGTGAAAAAGTTAATGCCGATGTTATCTAAACGTTGGGCGAGATGAGTAATGGCTCGGTCGAGATGGCGGTAAAAAGTGCGTTCGGCTATGCCTAGTTGTTTGGCTTGGGCGGGAATATTAGTTGCAATCCCGTAAGTGCGGTAGTAACTGTGTAAAACTGCTTGGGTGTCTGCCGGCAGTTTTTCAATTACCCGGGTTAAACGAGTAGCGAGATTATGAATCGTTTGTTGCTTCACGTTGAGTTCGATAATTTTGTCGATAATCCGATTCGTGAGTAACGGCGTGTTACAACTGCACAGAGCGTGGTTGTGAATCCGTTCGTTTAACATGGTTTCGTAGTCGGCCAGACTAGGCCAGATAGTGAATAAAGTTTTGCTAATGGCGTTTGTGTTCATGTCTAAAAATGTATCAAAGTCATCTGTCAGAAACAAGAGATATAGAATTATTCTATATTACATGCTAGCGGAAGTTAATTTGAACTTGTATAAATACTTTTTGGCGGTCATTGAGGAAAAGAGCGTCAGTAAGGCGGCTGAGAAGTTGCGGGTCAGTCAACCGTCAGTCAGTTATAATATCCACGAATTGCAACGGGCTTTACGTGAAAAACTGTTTAGTGTCGAGCGCTGTGGATTGGTGCCGTTGCCACGGGCGTTAGTTTTGTATGAACGGTTGAAACCGGTATTTAGTACTTTATTCCAAAGCATTCAGGAATTCGAGCAGTCCGCAGATAATTAACTGGCGGCTTTGTTATTGGCTGGTTGGGGAATTTTTTCTTTTTCTTTAATGAATTTATCGACAATATCTTTTTTGAGTTTGGAACGGTTTTGGACTTGCATGCGACGGGCTTTACGTTTTAAAGCCACGGCGTGTTGCTCATCGGCTAAGATTTGTAATTTAGCAGCAATGGCTTCGTACTGACGACTTTTGCCGAGTTTGAGTTTCTTAATTTCTTTGGCGTCGATGATTTGTCCCAATAATTGGTCAATGCGTTTAATGGGACGGACATACACGTAAATGATAAACAGTAACAACAAAAACCAAATGGCAAACAAACCAATCTGTGCAAAAAATAACGGGGTAAACCAACCACTGGTTGTGGTGGTTTCAACGCCAGCGACCGTTAAATTGCCAACGGCACGGGGAACAGCCGAACTGATAAACCGGTTAGTTAAGAAATAAAGTGCGGTGGCTGTTGTCGTACTAATCAGTAAACCGCTGGTAATCGAACGATTACGGAGAAAACGGGTTAACGTCACCATGAAAAATAAAAGCGCCAATCCTGCTAAGCCCAGACCAGCCCATAAAAAGTTGGGATTGTATTTTTGTCCAAAAGTAAAACATAAAATTGAACCCGTTAAGGTTAGGGCAAACATGATTAACGGGATTTTGGTTTTTTTACGCTGAGCCATGTTGTTAGCGTGCGAAGATAATTATCAAAATATACGTATTATAAGCCGTAAAGAATGCCGATGGTATTTTCTCCGCAATGCGCTGTTACGGTACCGCTGGCGACTGATTCAATAACACGGGCAAAAGGGTAGCGAGCCAAGACTTGTTGTTTAATGTCTTCAACAATTTGCGGGTTCGACATTTTGGTGTGTGTGATAAACAAAACTGACAAATCAGGTTCAGGGTTATTGTTTAAGACGCTGTCGACATATTGTTTAACACAGAAGTTGAAATTGCCACGGAATTTTTTACCACTTTCCATTTTTCCGTTTTTCATAATGATTTGGGGTTTAATGCGTAAAATGCTGGCAAAAAATTTGGTCGTGCTGCTGCAACGGCCACCACGGTGTAAGTAAGTTAAATCGTCTACAATAAAACTGCATTGGACGTTGTTAATTTCGGCGTTGACACGTTCCACAATTTCGGCAGCGGATAAACCTTGATTACGGTATTTTATCGCGCGTAACATGGAGACAGCCATACCGGTACTGAGACTGCGACTGTCGATAACGTAGACATTTTCTAGTTCTTGGGCAGCGGCTACGGCGTTACGGTGGGTACAAGAAATTTCGCCCGAAATGTTAAAGTGAATTAAACTGCCATCGGCGGGTAAGTTCGCTTGGAAAAATTCTTTGTATTCGGGGGTGCTGATTGCCGAAGTTTTCGGGGTCTTTTTAGTTTCACGGAAATATTGATAAATTTCCTCTGCAATAGCAGGGTGGTCACGGACTTCTTTATCGCCCATGTGAATGATTAATGGGCAAGTAGTTATCTCAAATTCTTTCAGTAATTCTTCGGGTAAATCGCAGGTACTGTCTGCGGTGATTTTAATTTTATGCATATAACTATCTTAATCGGTTTTTGGTTGCAAAACAACTAAAATTATGTTAATTTAGTGGTGGCATGGAATACAAAGTCAGATGCGGGGAGTTAACCGCTCGGCAACTGGCGGAGTTCAACCAATCAGGGTATAGTGAAAAATTTATCCGTTTATTAATTGAAAGAGGTATTGACACACAGGAGAAGGCTGACAAATTTTTTAACTTCGACCCTAAACAACTGCACGATCCAATGCTGTTAAAAGGCATGCCGGAAGCGGTGGAAAGGTTGCACGACGCTATTAACCGAAAGCAAAGAGTTTTAATCATCGGCGATTATGATGCTGATGGTATCTGTGCGACTGCCATTTTGTATAAATACTTATTAACCCAGCGTGTACGTACCTCTTATTTCTTGCCCGAACGTGATGCCGACGGTTACGGTTTGAATGTTGACTTAGTGGGACGCTTGCACGAAAAGTTTCATCCTGATTTATTGATTACCGTTGACTGCGGAATTTCGTGTCCGGAAGAAATCAAATATGCTCAGTCTTTGGGAATTGATTGTATTGTGACTGACCACCATGCGATTCCGGAGCAAACACCGAATTGTATTTGTGTGGACCCAAAGTTTAAAGACCAAGCGTATCCGTTCGATGATTTATGCGGGGCGGGTGTGGCTTTGAAATTAGTGCAAGCCATGGAAGGTTTAGAAACGGCGCAAAAGTATTTTGATATTTGTGCGATTGCGACGGTGGCGGATATTGTGTCTTTGACCGATGAAAATCGTGTTATCGTGCATCATGGCTTAAAAATGTTAAATGAAGGCACGGTACCGGGAATTACGGCATTGGCTCGGGCTTGTAACATTCGTGGTGCAATTAAAAGTGGGGATATCAGTTTCCGCCTAGGGCCTAAAATCAATGCCAGTGGTCGAATGGGCAATGCGAAACGTGGCTTAGACGTAATTTTGGAACAAGACGAAATGCGTTTGGACCGCATTGTTAAGAACTTATTGTATATGAATACCAAACGACAAGAATTGTGTACTGTAATCTTTAACGAATGTGTGCAGTTAATTGAGGCGGAAGGTTTACAAGGTGACAGCGCCATTGTCGTAGCTAAACCGGAATGGGAAAGTGGTGTTTTAGGAATTGTCGCAGT
>JAFUJE010000105.1 GCA_017473795.1 Clostridia bacterium | reverse complement strand
ATGTGTTCTTTTTTCGAATCAACAACAACTAACACACCTGGCAAAGAAGTCATTTCAGCAATACCACGCAAATTCTTTTCTAACTTTTCACGTTCATCCATTAATTTAGCAACTTCTTTTTTAGGCAAATATGCAAATTCGCCCATTTTTTCCATGTTGTGTAATTTATTCATACGTTCAACACGACTACGAATTGTTGCAAAATTGGTTAAGGTACCACCTAAGAAACGGCTATTAACATAGTAAGCACCGCAACGTTCTGCTTCAGTTTTAATTGCTTCTTCAGCTTGTTTTTTAGTACCAACAAAAAGCACTTTTTTGCCGGCTGCAACTTGGTCACGCAAAAATTCATACGCACGGTCAATCAAAACTGTAGTTTGCTCCAAGTCTAAAATGTGCACATTATTACGTGCTGTGAAGATGTATTTCTTCATTTTCGGATTCCATTTGCTCACTTGGTGACCAAAATGGGTACCCGATTCTAAAAGTTGTTTCATTGAAATTACTGACATTATTTTCCTCCTTGTTTGTCTGCCTTCGATTTGTCATCATATTCGCTAAACGGATTTTTCCGCAACAAGTAAATACTCGCAACCGAAGTGAAATTTTTAAAACGCATTAATTATAACACGTCACGTTGATACATGTCAATTGCATCTTGAATGACTTTCTTTGCCTCAGCCTTTCCTTTAGGCGCAAATACTTCAACTTTATCAGTGGTATTCTTATAAACCTTCAAGAAGTGCTCGATTTCATCAATCATAACTTTTGGAACATCGTTAATTTCTTGATAATGATTTACATATGGGTCATCAACAGCAACTGCGATAATTTTTTCATCTTTTTCACCCTTGTCAATCATCTCAATTACGCCAAGCGGACGACATTTAACTAAAGTATTCGGATCCAAAGTTTCAGAACAAATCACCATAACATCTAACGGATCATTATCTTCTGATAAGGTTAAAGGAATCAAACCATAAGAACATGGGTAATGTGTTGCCGTACGCAATACTCGATCCAAGGCAATTAAGCCTGTTTCCTTATCTAATTCATATTTCTTTTTACTTCCTCTTGGGATTTCAATTACCGCCATAAATTCATCAGGCGTTACCCTTGCCGGATTCATTGAATGCCAAATAACATTCTTATTCATCAATTTCGTTGACATCTCGTGTATATACCTCCAATATTTTTTTTGATAATTCTTCGTCTACAACCAAATCAAGGCTATCTTCATCATCTTCAATTAACTTAAAAATAACAACTTCATTTTCTTTTAATTCCAACGGACGCAAAATCGCATAATACTCAGTATTGTAAATTACAACAGCAATTTGTTCAAATTTTACGACTTGTCCACCATCTTGAACTAACTCAATGATATCGTCGTTTTCTTCGTCGAATAATTTTTCAACGATACTTTCGTATACCATTATTTACCTCCATTTTCATCACTATGATCAGCGATTATTGCTTCTACTGGACACGCATTAATGCATGCAGTACATGCAATACAT
>JAFUJE010000104.1 GCA_017473795.1 Clostridia bacterium | reverse complement strand
GTGGAAATCACGACGAAAGTAACTTTATATCGACAATTGAAGAACTGCCAAATAATTTGAAAGTTTTTAATCAAACATGGACTACTTTTGATTATGGCGATATAAAAATTTCTGGAGTTGTTGTTAATGACAATAATGCACCAACGATTTATGACACATTAAGGCTTGAGCCAAATAATTTGAATATTGTTGTAATGCATGGGCAAATCAATCAATATGATGTAAAAAGCAAGGCTGAGGTAGTTAATTTAACTAAATTAAAAAATAAATCAATTGATTATTTAGCGCTTGGGCATATTCACACTTACGAGAAAAAACCTTTAGATCAAAGGGGAGTTTATTGTTATGCTGGATGCTTAGAAGGTCGGGGCTTTGATGAATGTGGTGAGAAGGGATTTGTACTTCTAAATATCGAAAATAAATCTATACGAACTGAATTCGTATCATTTGCTAAGCGTAAATTAATTGAATTAAGATTTGACATATCTGGTTACGACAGCTGGTTTGATATTGAAGAGCAAGTACTTACGATGTCAAAAGATCTTTCCCCAGAAAGTTTATTAAAAGTTGTTTTAGTCGGGAAATATAGTGTAAAATTAGACAAACATTTGAAGATGCTGGAACAGAAATTAGAACGTTTTTACTTTGTAAAAATTAAAGATGAATCAACACTGCAAGTTTCTTTCAAAGACGTTGAAAAAGATCTTTCATTGCGTGGTGAATTTATACGCAAAGTTTTATCTTCAAAATTAACTGATGAAGAAAAGGAATCCACAATTTTAGTAGGTTTAAAAGCTTTATTTGGGGAGGATTTATAATTTGAAATTATTACAATGCTATATCGAAAATTTTGGGAAATTACATAATTTCAGTTTTGATTTTTCTTCCGGATTAAATAGTATTAAAGAAGAAAACGGGTGGGGCAAAAGCACTTTTGCGACATTCATTAAATCAATGTTTTATGGGTTACCGTCAACAACGAAGCGAAATTTAGAAGAAAATGAACGCAAAAAATATATGCCATGGCAGGGCGGAAATTTTGGTGGCAATATTGAATTTGAAACAAATGGAAAACATTACCGAATTGAAAGATTTTTTGGGAAAAATAACTCTGAAGATAAGTTTAACTTAATTGATTTATCTACCGGTAAAAAAAGCAATGCATTTACCAATAATATTGGTGAAGAATTATTTGGTTTAGATGGGGAAGCCTTCGAAAGAAGTGCTTTTATTCCACAAAAAATTTTAGATTCAAATATTAATGAAAGTATATCTAATAAACTTACAAATTTAATTCAAGGAACTACTGAAAAGTTTAATTATGAAGAAGCTCAGACATCTTTAAACCAAAAACGTGTTACTTTACAAAATAATAAAGGTACCGGAAAAATCCAAGAAATTGAGAGCGAAATTGATACTATTATCCAAAAAATTAATGAACTTAATACCAGTGCTTTGGCAATTAAAGAACTTCAGAGACAAGTTAATTTACAGGAAACTGAAATTCAAAATTTAACAAATCAACAAAACGAAGTCAAACAACAAATCAATAGTTATAGCTACATTCAAGAACAGATAGCTCACCAGGAAATGTATCAAAAATTAAAGGTACAATTAGAGACTACCGAGAACGAAATTTTAGAAAATCAAAAAATACTTAAAAATAAAAACGTTTCGCCCACTGAATTAAACTTCTTTCATGAATTAAACGAAAAGATTAATCAAAAAGAAAATGAGTTAAACATCAAAAATAATAATAATTATCTAAAAAATAGATTTAATGAATTGGAAAATTACTTCGGTGCCGAAAATAAAATTCCTACTGCTGAAGAAATTAATACGGTAACAAATGATATTGCAAGATTTAATGCCTTACAAATAAATTTGAACAAAAGTTTGGAAACACAAACAAAAGCGGGAAATACATCTTCAAAAATATTCTTAACTGTGATTTTGTTGTTTTCTGTCATTTGTTTAGGAATCGGTATCGCATTGTTTAATACTGTTTTAATTTTATCAGTTGTTCTGGTTATTGTGAGCATATTAGGTTTAATATTCGCCGCTTTTCTATATTTAAAAAACATGATTAATTTAAAAACAAGCGGATATCAACATGTTAATTACGATACACAAACTAATCAAGCCGAAATATCCAATTTAAAAAATCGTATCGAAAATTTTATAAACCAATATGAACCTTCCCAAATTGATTATCAAATAGCTTTTAACAATATTATTTCTAATAAAAAAGAATTACTTAATATTAAACAACAATTAGAAATTATCAAAATTAGCAATGCCGAGATAATTAAAAACATCAATGAAGACCGGAATAAATTAGAAAACTTTTTATCTCAATTTAACTTGCACGAATCGTTAAGCCCAAAGGAACAATTAATGCTCTTAGAACGGACTATTGAGAATATAAATAATTTACAAATAAGGCGTTCCAAGGAACAAGCGGAGTTAAATAAATTCATGACAGATAAAAACTTTAATATTAATAGTACTTTTGTTGATAACTTAGATATAAGTGATTTACAAAATGCAGATAAACAAAT
>JAFUJE010000001.1 GCA_017473795.1 Clostridia bacterium | reverse complement strand
TTAATGGTAACACTGATTTTGGTGTTTTTGTATATATCCCAGAAAACACCGCAGAAGGCTTAGTACGCATGGAAAACCTACCTAATGATAATTATCATTATCACGACGGGACGATGCAAATGTTAGGCAAAAAATCAAAAATCCGTATTGGCGACCCCATTAATGTAACGGTAATTGGTGTAAATTTACATAAATGCAAAATTGAATTTACAGCAAATCCACAAAAGTAATTAAATAGAAACAAAAAAAGACGTATTAATGATACGTCTTTTTTATACTGCAATGTACGTATTATTCGGCAGCGCCAGACATATTGAAGATGCCAAACAAGATGAAAAAGATTATCGTCAACACAGCAATCGATACGGCACAAATAATAATCAAGTTGCGAATGCGTCCCAAATTATTCTTGTTACGGTTCTTTGTGTAATAACTTTCACTTGCTCCGGTAATTGCGTTGTTACCATTCGCCGAATCCGGCGGAGATACCAATATCGCAACGACCATAATGATGCTTAATAAACTAATTAAACCGATGATAATACCTTGAATGATTGGGAAACTGTCGCCAATCCATTTAGGCATATTTGATGGTGCTAAAAATAAATTATTTAACATTTTTGTACCCTACATTTTGATATAATTTCATACCTGTACCGGCTGGGATTAACTTACCAAAGATAACGTTTTCTTTAAGACCTTGCAAGTAGTCAACTTTGCTCTTAACCGCAGCGTCAACCAAGACTGAACTGGTTTCTTGGAAGGAAGCAGCAGACAAGAAACTGTCGGTACGTAATGCTGCTTTTGTAATTGACAACAAGACACGGGTTGCACGTGCAGGACGTTTACCTTCGTTAATCGCCAACAAGTTTTTGTGTTCAAACTCAATAACGTTAACAACTGATCCGATTTGGAAGTCGGTATCCCCAGCATCTTCGATTTTAACTTTTTTCAACATCTGTCTTACAATTATTTCCAAATGTTTGTTATTAATCGAAATATCTTGTGTTTTGTAAACTTTAATAATTTCGGTAATCAAATAATCTTGAACTGCTTTGATACCTTTGTTACGTAAAATATCATGTGGATTGAAGACACCTTCCGTCAATGCTGAACCCGGTTCTACTACATCGCCTTTCTTAGCAATAACTTTCATGCTTGCTGGGATTAAGTATGGAACTTCTTTGCCTTCATTAGTTTTTATAACTACTTCAACACGTTTTTCAACTTGGTTAACAGCCACAACGGTACCACCAACGTCACTAACCAAAGCCGCACCCTTAGGAACACGTGCTTCCAAGATTTCTTCAACACGTGGCAAACCTTCAGTAATGTTCGACATAGCAATACCACCACTGTGTTTAGTACGCATGGTTAACTGAGTACCAGGTTCACCAATAGATTGAGCAGCAATAATACCAACAGGTTCACCAACACTAACCAAGCCATGTCCACTCATATCACGACCATAGCATTTTGCACAGATACCATGTTTACATTTACAGGTTAATACGCTACGAACTTCAACTTCTTTGATACCAATTGCCTCAATATAATCAGCCATTTCATCAGTAATCATTGTATCAGCAGCAACCAATACTTTTTTAGTGTTCGGGTCAACAATATCACGTACTGAGTAACGACCTTTAATACGGCTGGCTAAGTGTTTTACATAACCGTCCATACGTAATTCAGTCATAACCATACCTTTTGGTTTTTCACCCAAGGTTGCGAAACAGTCTTTTTCTGTAATGATAACGTCTTGAGCAACGTCAACCAAACGACGGGTCAAGTAACCAGCATCAGATGTTTTTAAAGCGGTATCAGCCAAACCTTTACGTCCACCACGAGATGACAAGAAGTATTCCAATGGTGACAAACCTAAACGGTAACAGCCTTTGGTCGGCACGTCTTCTTTACGTCCAGAAACGTTAGCAATAATACCACGCATACCGGACAACTGCATAATCTGTTTGTTAGAACCACGAGCACCAGAAGTAGCCATCATACGAATTGGGTTGGTTTGATCCAAAACACCAATAACACTATCTTGGATGCGGTCAGTAGCATCTTTCCATAATGCAATGTTACGATCCAATTTTTCATCCAAACTCAACTCACCTTCTGCATAAGCTTTTTCAATCTTCTTAACTTTTGCTTCGGTATCTTTAATGATTTGTTCAC
>JAFUJE010000103.1 GCA_017473795.1 Clostridia bacterium | reverse complement strand
CACTTAAAAAAACACAAAGTCAAGCGTTTGACAAGACTCTGTTGTTGACACATAATAATGTATGCATGATCATTTACTTACTGAAAAACTGACATTACACGTCAAAGTTAAAAACGCCGAGGACCTTTTATCAAACTATACATACGACGATGATAATATCAATCCGGATTTAAGTGATTATTTAATTGAAAAAGCCGAACATATTTATCCATTACCAGTCAAAGAAAATTTTATTATTAACATTCATACAAAAGATACTAAACTACGCTTATCTGACATAACCCGACGTATTCACCGTCATTTTCACGATGAATACGACATTGCTAAACGTAAGTTGCAATATAATACACGCCTTGCACTTACCTTGTTTGTTTTGGGAATGACAATGATGCTTTTGTATTTTCTAGCAGAACATTTTGTTGGGAATTTTTTTTTAACAAAAATTTTAGAAGTTTCAACTTGGGTTTTTATCTGGGGTGCAGTAGAAGTTTTTATCATCGACCGTCACGACTTACGTAACGAATGTGCATTACTACGTCGACTGGCATTTGCTGAAGTTATCATTACAGCCGATAACCGAACATCAGCCCCTGTTTATATTGGTTAAACTAATTCACCAAATGTGTAACCTTTTTCTTGCAAAGCTGGAATTAAGCTACGTAACATTTCTGGTGTTCCAGGGTTGGTAATATGGAATAACATGATTGCCCCGGGGTGCACTCTCTCTAAAATTTTATTAGTAGATTTAGCGACATCTAACTTCGGCGTTTTTTGCCAGTCTTGGATTGCTAAACTCCATAAAACCGCACGCAACCCTTCTTCTTGAGCTACTCGTAGCGTTTTCTCATCAAAGCGCCCTTGGGGCGGTCGGAAAAATTTGGGTGTCGTCGGTAATTGCAAACTGCGAATATCTTCCCGAATACCATCTTCACTTAAAGACGGTAAGTCCCGATGTTTATTGGTATGATTACCTAATTGATGTCCTTCATTTTGCATACGGACAATTAAATCATTTTGGCTTAAATAATTACCACACAAGAAGAACAACCCCTTGATTTGATATTCTTTTAAAATATCTAAAACCTCTGCCGTATAACCAGCCTCATAACCCAAATCAAAAGTTAAATAAACTTGCTTCTTACTGGTATCACCCACATACATACCGTCGTACTTTTTTAATAACTCTGCCCCAAGTTCACTCACCACCGGCGTAGTTTCGTTACCACGATGACTTAAACCCCAATTAACAACACCATTAGCATTGCCACTAATCATTGTAGTTAACGCCATTAACCAACACGTTGCTGCCATTAATAATTTTCGCATACTGCTTTATCATGTCCCAAAAAACAGTTTTTATAACTTAAAATTTAATCGCAACAACACCATACCGCCGCTTTTCATCGTTTAAACGTACTTCATAAATTTTTTCGCCCTTTTTAATTTTATCAAAGTATTCGGGCTTAATTTTCATTTTGTGTTTCATTTTTCACTTCGTTTAATTTTACATCTTTTCGTGGATTGTACGTGCGATGACATCATCTTGTTGCTCTTTCGTTAACTTAACAAAGTTAACCGCATAACCCGAAACACGGATAGTCAAACTCGGATATTTTTCTGGGTGGTTTTGTGCATCAATCAAAGTATCACGGTCAAAGACATTAACATTCAAGTGATGTCCCTTACTCCTCATATAACCGTCAAGCAAGCCGCATAAGTTAGCAACCTGTGTATCTAAATCCTTACCCAACGACGCTGGCACAATTGAGAATGTATTGGAAATCCCGTCACGAGCGTTTTTATAATTAATCTTAGCAACACTTTCCAATGAAGCCAAAGCACCATTGGTATCACGCCCTGCCATCGGGTTTGCACCCGGAGCCAATGGTTCACCCGCTTTACGTCCGTCCGGCGTAGAGCCAGTTTTCTTCCCATAAACCACGTTAGAGGTAATTGTCAAAATACTGGTTGTTGGTTCTGCATCACGATAAGTTTTGTGTTTACGTACTTTTTGCATAAAACGATCGACTAAATCAACGGCAATATCATCAACCCGTTTATCATTGTTACCATACTTTGGATAATCACCTTCAACTTCGTAATCAACGGCATCACCATCTGCATCACGAATAACCTTAACTTTTGCATACTTAATTGCCGATAAACTGTCCACAGCACATGATAAGCCCGCAATACCGGTCGCAAAGAATCGATGCACGTCATCATCATGCAAAGCCATTTCCAAAGCTTCATAGCAATATTTGTCATGCATGTAATGGATACAATTCAAAGTGTTAACGTAAAGTTCCACCAACCAATCCATAGTTTTGTCGTACTGCTTCATCACTTCTTTATAGTTTAGATAGTCCCCTTTGATCGGCGTCATTACCGGCGAAACTTGTTCTTTCGTCTTTTCATCTTTACCGCCGTTGATTGCGTACAATAAACATTTAGCCAAATTAGCCCGTGCCCCGAAGAACTGCATGTCCTTACCGATACGCATACAACTGACGCAACAAGCAATGGCATAATCATCGCCCATGTAAGGACGCATCAAATCATCATTTTCATACTGAATAGCACAGGTCTTAATACTCATCTTGGCGCAATAGTTTTTAAAATTTTGTGGCAACTTTTCCGCCCATAAAATGGTTAAATTTGGTTCCGGTGCATGACCTAAATTATCCAACGTGTGTAACATACGGAAGGCGGTTTTGGTTACCAAAGGTTTACCCTCCACACTCATACCCCCAATGGATTCGGTTACCCAAGTCGGGTCTCCACTGAACAACTTGTTATATTCCGAAGTACGCATGAACTTAACCAAACGTAATTTCATCACAAAATGGTCGACTAACTCTTGCGCCGCTTGTTCGGTCAACGTTCCATTTCTTAAATCACGTTCAATGTAAATATCCAAGAAAGTTGTATTGCGTCCTAAACTCATTGCCGCACCATTTTGGTCTTTGACAGCACCCAAATAACCAAAATACAAAAACTGTACCGCTTCCCGTGCATTTTTTGCCGGGACGCTGATATCATAACCATAAGTTTGCGCCATGGTTTTTAAATCATTCAAGGCTCTAATTTGTTCGGCAATTTCTTCACGCTTTCTAATTGCATCAGCCGTAAAATCTTTGGTCTGAGTTTTTAAAAATTTTTTCTTTTCTTCAATCAAACGATCAACACCATACAAAGCCACACGACGGTAATCGCCAATAATTCGGCCACGTCCGTAAGCATCGGGCAAGCCGGTAATAATTCCCACATGACGTGCTTTACGCATCTCTTCGGTATAAACATCAAATACACCTTGATTATGTGTCTTACGATATTTGGTAAAGACGTTTTTAACATCGGCATCTAATTCATAGCCATAACTAGATAAAGCACTTTCCGAACAACGGATACCACCAAAAACGTGTAAAGCCCTTTTAAATGGTTTGTCAGTTTGTAAGCCGACAATCTTTTCTAATTTTTTATCAAGGTAACCGGCTTCGTGACTGGTAATCGTCGACACAATTTTAGTATCAGCATCTAAAACGCCACCCTTCTCACGTTCCTGAGCATTTAGTTCTTCCACCATTTTGACTAACTTACGAGTTGCCGTAGTCGGCTTTGCCAAAAAGGCTTCATCACCCA
The DNA here is from genome assembly GCA_017473795.1 of Clostridia bacterium. Classification (GTDB taxonomy): domain Bacteria; phylum Bacillota; class Clostridia; order Christensenellales; family UBA1242; genus RGIG8050. Next base: position 1,879 of record JAFUJE010000103.1, on the reverse strand, counting down.
AATAAAGTGTGTAGTTCTTTAAAATAAAATCACGAACGTCAATATTTTCCGTCCAATTTCCTTCTTTAAAACCTACCCATTGTTCTCTCATTGTTTTTCTCCTCTCAAGATTTGACTAACCAAGGTAATTGTTTCTGCGTCCGGAGCTTTCACCCCTTTTAACCGATAATCTAGATTAAGTTCAGCGTATTTTTTTTCGCCCATAGTATGATATGGTAAAACTTCAATTCTTACAACATTCTTTAATGTTTTGATAAAATCCCGCAATTTACGTACATCAGTCAAATCATCGGTCACACCTGGCACCAAGACAAAACGAATCCAAGTTGGCACATTTTTTTTGTGCAAGTATTCGGCAAAAGCCAAAACGTTTTCATTACTCTGTCCGGTTAAGAATTTGTGTTTTTCTTGATTCACTTGTTTAATATCCAGCAAAACCAAATCTGTATACTTTAATAATTTGTCAAACTTCCGTTCGGCACTCGGTTGAAACAAAATCCCTGACGTATCTAAACAAGTATGAATTTTCTGTTTTTTTAAAGCCTTAAAAAATTCAATCACAAAATCAATTTGCCATAAAGGTTCGCCACCCGTTACCGTCACACCGCCCTCACTGCCAAAATAATTTTGATACTTTTTAACCTGCTCCATTAATTCAGCCACCGACATGGCGGTTCCCCCATCGACCCGCCATGTATCTGGATTATGACAATATAAACAACGCAACGGACAACCTTGCAAAAAAACAACGAACCGAATCCCCGGCCCGTCCACCGCTCCAAACGTTTCCAGTGAATGAACTTTGCCAACCATTGTTTTAAACTTACTATTAAAAGTCATAACCGACAAATCATTTTCACCGTTTTGTTTTTATGGTGTTCCCTGCGGTAGTCGAAACCACATCTGAAGCTTAGGAGGCTTCCGTTCTATCCATTGAACTAAGGGAACTGACTCCTTTCAGTGTAACAAAAATTTCTCCTTCATGCAAGTTACATAAAGTATTGTAATAAACGTTCGCAGGCTAACTTGGTATTTTGATAAGTATTAAACCCCGTTAAGCGAATATAATTTTCACCACATTTACCAAAACCGACACCAGGAGTACAAACAATTCCTGTCTCTTTTAATAACAAGTCAAAACAATCCCAAGAACTTAACCCGCGCGGACAGCGTACCCAAACATAGGGTGCATGTTCTCCGCCGTAAAACTGCCAATGTAATTTACGCAAAGTTCGACAAAGCAAACGCATATTACGCCGGTAGTAATTGATATTTTTAGCCACAGCAACTAAACCTGCCGACGAAAAAACTGCTGCCGCCCCACGCTGTACGATATAACTAACCCCGTTAAACTTGGTTGCCTGTCGTCGTTGCCATAATTGATGCAAACTGACGCCATCTGATGTTCGTAGTTTTTTGGGTACAATGGTATAACCACAACGCACACCAGTAAATCCCGCCATCTTTGATAAGGAGCCAATTTCAATCGCACATTCTTGTGCCCCCGGAATTTCAAAAATACTTTTAGGTAAGTTTGGGTCTTTAACAAAACACGCATAAGCTGCATCATACAAAATTACCGCTTGCCGTTCCTTAGCAAAATCGACCCATTGTTTTAACTGTTCATGGGTATAACATACACCCAGCGGATTAGACGGATTACACAAATAAATAATATTCGCTTGTAATTCCTTACTTGGCAACGGTAAAAAATTATTTTCCGCCGTGGCTTTTAAAAAAACAGGTTGCCGCCCCAACATTAGATTCGTATCTAAATATACCGGATAAACAGGGTCACACATCGCAACCCGAGCATCATTGTCAAAAATATCTAATAGATTACCAACATCACTTTTCGCCCCATCACTTACTACCACTT
>JAFUJE010000102.1 GCA_017473795.1 Clostridia bacterium | reverse complement strand
ATTGGCCCACTTCTTTATCCTAGCACTAAATTCACTAAATTGCAACTGTTTTCTAAAATTTATTTTACTTTGGTACGACTACGTCCCAATTCTGTATTATCCTTTTTGCGATTTTGCAATTCTTTAATCGGGTGCTGTTTATCCTGATAGCGATAATCTTGCCCTGTTTTAGCAATTGCTTCTGCCACTACGGCATGACTTGGTGTCGCATTTACATCACTAATTACTTTTTCTTGATACTGGAAGAAGTCCGCATTTTCTGGTAAATTCATAACATCAATGTAATTTTGACGGTTACTGGTCAACATCACAGTACGTTCCAAAACATCACGCACATATTCTTTATTGGTACCTAATTGTAATAATTGTGGGAATTCACCATCACCAATTACCTTGCTAAATGCTGTTTTTTCGTGTTTTTCCAACATTTTGCATGCTAATTGTAAGTGTGCGCATTCCATTTCAAAGAAATGTTCCCAAATTTCCTTAATATGTGGCACGACCTCTTGCTCTGCCATACTGTAATATAAATAAGCTTCCGTGTACTCGTGCAACACCCACTGCTCTAACCAAGTACAGGTTGGGTCTTTCAAACTTTCGTATTGAGTTACGTGTTGCTCTTCAACCATACCAATTTCCGCATATAACTGGCGCCCCAAATCATTTTTGTACCATTGAGCAATATTCATGTAATAATTCATAGTTTGTTGTTCCGCTGCGGTAATAATATTGGCCACTAATTTAGAATAAAGGTCGCTTTTGTCCGCATTCATAGCTTTACGTAAATTATCTTTTGGATAACGGTGATGAGCCAAAGTCGGTCTTCCCGGCATAATTTCGGTAAATTCCCCAACTAATTGGGCTGGATTAGCCTTAGGCATATCCAACATCATTAAATTACTGTAACGATATAAATGGTCAAAATCTTCTAATAAAGCAAAATTCAAGGCCTCAACATTATTTTTGTTAACATCAGTCTGTGCCAAAGTAGCGGTCAAATCAATTGCTAACTGTTCATAAGCCAAAGTTGTTTCCAAAATACTTTCATCTAAAGGTTTCAAACAAGCAATCATTTTTTGTTGTTGCTGTTCTTGTTTCCGCACTACCGCCAAAGCTTCTTTAATTTCTTGGACATCACAATGCCGAGCAAATTGATGCAAAAACCAAACACTTTCATATTCAGTTCCATTCATTAAAATGACCCTTGTTTTCGTGTAAGGGTTAGTCGTTTTTTTATCATAAGCATGTGGGTACATCTTTTGAAAACTCATGAAGTATTCGTCTACGTTTTTGGTTTTTATTTCTAATGGGTTCATGTTTCGGTTATTACCAAAAATCTTAAATACAAACACATTAGCAATAAAAAACGAACCCAAAGCCCGTTTTTAATATTTTTGGTGGCCGGGGTGGGACTTGAACCCACACATCGTTGCCGATATCGGATTTTGAGTCCGACGCGTCTGCCAATTTCACCACCCGGCCGATTACAAATTATATTATACATTATCAGATTTGATTTGTCAAAAGTAATTATTTGACATCAACTCGCAAAATTGTTACATTGAAATAGTTGCGGGAGTTTAGCTCAGTTGGTTAGAGCAACCGGCTCATAACCGGTCGGTCCGCGGTTCAAGTCCGTGAACTCCCACCACTCTACAAAAAGCCCTGTTACAAAGAACAAGGCTTTTTATTTTTTCGGTATTTATTTTTATTTTACTTCAATTTGATGTCGCAGAGCTTTAACTTCTTTGGGTACACTAATTGTTAATATCCCATCTTGTAAAGATGCATTAATTTGATTTTGGTCAATATCCCCCACATAAAAACTACGAGAACACGCACTTATCACTCTTTCACGACGTAAATATTTGTTTTGACCTGTTTTATTAGCACCAATTTTATTAACAGCCACCGTCAAATACCCTCTTTCAAAACCAATATTCAAATCCTTGCGCTGCAACCCGGGCGCTTCAATTTTAAACAAATATCCGCCTTCCGTCTCTTCAATATCTGTTCGCATACAGTTTTGCAAACTACTTAACTCCCGACGAAAAGGTCGATCCCAAAAGAATTCATCCCAAAAAGGTTGAAACAACGCCGAATCATAACTTTCACACCCGTTACAGTCACAGACAACAACATCATTTCCTTGATCAATTTTTTCATTTTTAATTTCGTTTTTATCTTTCATTTTCCCCCCTGACCTATTTTTTGTATATCCACACATTCTTATCCATTTTTCACATATTACGTTTATATAACTAAAAAAAAGACCGCAACAATACGGTCTTTTTTTTGGTGGAGACGCCGGGGATTGAACCCGGGTCCGATTGGAATCTTGTTCGTACTTCTACATACATAGTCGTTATTCAAAATTGATTGCTAATTTAACAACAAATCATCACAATCAAGGCCGACGTTGTTGCCGTGCATCATTACCGTCATGCCGTGGTAATGCTACACCGTTGACCCTTTGTTTGCCAACGATCGTTTAAAAGGGTGAAAACGTGTCGTCCGCCGAGCTTTAACCGCAATTAGGCAGCCAAAGCGTAGGAAGTTGCATTGTTATCTGCATTTAATTTTTTGTAACCAATTAACGTATGGTTACCCCGCCGGTATGCTTAACGAACCGTCCGCCAACCGTCGAAGCCAATCGCCCCCACGAATTCTAAACAGTTCTATTTACATTATAGCAAATTGATTCAATTTTGCAAACACCCATTGCATAAATAAAAATATGATTGACTTACACAATGACGCCCTGCTTGCATTACCGCCACGAAAATTATTACCATATTTACGCCAAGCAAAAAAAGACGGTGTTGATGAAATTTGGCTTTCTGTTTGGACAACCGAATTAAAGAACCCGTTAGCTACCATTGCACGAAAACGAATTCTACTCGACAAAATTGCCGGCAACCCAGAATATCCCCTTTGTCGCTTACACATAGAAGATGCTTGGTTTTTAAATACGAAAAATGTTTATCGTTTAATTACCTTAAGACCGTACAGTGTCGGATTAACATGGAACCACGCCAACAATTTAGCTGGCGGAGCCCATAGTAAACAAGGAATTACTCCACTTGGGTACCAAATTATCCAAATTTTAGAAAAAGCCGGAATTCAAATTGATACCGCCCACCTAAACCGACGTAGTTTTTGGCAATTCAACCGTGTTACCTCCCGTCCACTAGTTTGCACACATACCGCATTTAATGCAATTTGTCGTCATCCACGTAATTTAACACACCGTCAAATTCATGCCATTGTTAAATCAGATGGTTACCTTGGTTTGGCCTTAGTACCCCAATTTCTAACCAAAAATACTATATCTTGTGGTGTTTATAACATAATTAACCATATAAATTACTTTAAACACCGTTTTGATACCGAAAAACTATTTTTAGGGACCGATTTTTACGGCACAAAACTACTACCTAAAGAGATAAATAATTATCAAGACATCAAACACTTACTCTATACAGACATCATCGGCTATTCTGTACTAAAAAAACCGATTATTGCTTATCAAATTGGCAAACTCACCGCCCCACGGCGCTTACTAATTACCGCTGGTATGCACGCACGTGAATGGATCACAACTTTAGCGATTCAATCATGGCTGAAACAACTTAAAACAGTTCCTCATGACCTGTGCATCATTGTTATACCTTTTTGTAACCCCGATGGCACAAACTTAGCAACTAATGGCTTAAAAGCCATACCACGCCATCTACAGAAGAAACTTTATCGTATCAACAATTACTCCAATGATTTCAGTTTATGGAAAGCTAACGCCCGTGCCGTTGATTTAAATGTTAATTTTAATGCTAATTGGGGTCACGGCGTCAGCAATATAAAATTCCCCGCCCCGGCCAACTACATCGGACCCAAACCACACAGCGAACCCGAAAACCATGACTTATTACGTTTTATAAAAAAATTAAGCCCTACCTAAATTCTAGCACTTCACAGCAAAGTGAACATTAT
>JAFUJE010000013.1 GCA_017473795.1 Clostridia bacterium | reverse complement strand
TCGCACCTTCTTCTAAATATCTTTTAACGATTGAGAAACCAATGCCTCTGGTACCTCCGGTCACAACTGCTACTTTATTTTTTAACAAACCCATTAGAATCACTCCTTTTACAAATTATTATTTGCTATTAATATTAAACTACACTAAACGCAAATTGCCCACTACTTATTTTCAAAATTATTTTTTTACGCTTTTTTTCTGTTTTTCAATCAAAGCAACCAACTCACCAACAGTTTCAATTTTTTGAGTTAATTCAATTGAAACGCCTGTCGCATCTTCCAAGTTCATCAGAAGCTAAACAGTATCCAGTGAATCAATCCCCAGTTCCACAAAAGTGCTTTCTAACTTTACACTCTTAGGATCGCACCCCGTTCTGTCAGCAATAATATTTGCTACTGTTTTTAACATAATTTCCTCCTCCCATCTTTTGTATCTCGTTTAAAATACAAAAGCATTATACCCACCCTATGTTCCCACTATGTTCCCTTAAAGTTCCCGTTGCGTTCCATTTTAAAAAAAATTTAAAAATAAAAACTTCCAGCGAGCATTAAACAAAAGCACAAGAAACCTCTTGCAAAATCCGCCACACCATGTTAAACTACAACGTTTGGTCCCGTGGTCAAGCGGTTAAGACACCGCCCTTTCACGGCGGTATCAGGGGTTCGATTCCCCTCGGGACTACCAATTATATCAAATTTAAACTCTCTATTAATTAAAGAAATTAGATATTTTCTGTGCTATTTTTTTATTGGTGTAATTCGTCCCCGACGATTTTTCCGCTCGTCCAAGCCCACTGCAAATTGTAACCACCGCAGACGCCGTCCACGTCAACCACTTCGCCAGTACAGTATAGACCTTGCACTTGCTTGTGTTGTAAATTAGTATCTAAATCTTTTAGGTCGACTCCGCCCGTGTAAACTTGATTGTTGTCCGCATAACCAGTAAAATCAACTACAAAGTTTTTTATAAAATTTACCAAAGCATTGATATCCTGTTCCGTACAATCTTGCGCCAGTTTTTTATCCAAAGATAATTTTTCCAAAATATTCTTAGCAAGGCTTTTGTGTAAAAGCCCTTCGACAATCTCAACTAAAGAATAATGTGGATTATGATTAACGCTCGATGCAAGCATTCTTAGCAAATTATTTGCTTCTACTTTCGAGAGTAAATCAAGTGTAATTCGCCCTGTACGTATGTTATTTCTGGCCAAATGAGCGGATAAATTGAAAATGACAATTCCACTGATACCGTCTTCTTTGAATAAAATTTCGCCAACTTCGTTAAAGTCTTTTAACCTAACCCGTACATTGCTGACCCGCACTCCGGCTAAGCCCTTATTCTTTGTCGTTTTTAACCCCATCAAACTTGGTAAGAAATTCTTGTAATTAACCTGAAGTTGATCTAAATATTGAGTACCACTGTTACCACCAGTCGCCAGCACCAACTTGTCGCAAACATAAGTTTGGTCTTGCGTCGCTACTGTAAAACCATCTTTAGTTTTCGCAACCTGAACGGGAAGACAATTTACTTTAATCGTCACATTGCTTTTTAAACTTAATGCTTTCAACAAAAGATCTAAGACCGTGTGAGCACTGTTTGAAAGCGGATACCTTCTGCCTTCTTGGTCGGCGTAAGTAAAGATTCCTAACTTGGCAAAATACTGTAATGTCTGTTCACTATTAAATTGTTGAAAATATTTATCGACTAAAGGTGTATTGTAATATTGCGCCAGAATTTGATCGTTGGTAATGTTACATTTACCATTTCCCGTCGCTAAGATTTTTTTCCCCACCCGGTCACTCGCTTCGATTAACAAAGTTTTTTTCGCTGATTGCAAAGCACACATCATGCCACTGGCACCAGCTCCGATAATAATCACTGCGTATTTTTCCATTAAAAACTCCTTAAATCATAAATTTTACCCGTGTTAGTACTTTTCTGATACTTTTCTTCACTGAATAATTCAAAATAACAATGCTCAATTTTGACCCGGCGGAAACGGTAGCGGTTATGCTTTTCATCTTGATAAATTAAATTTGTACCATAACGACAATGGGTACAGTCCGTCTCGAAAACCTCACGCACCGGACAATGACAAAGCGTCATCAAGGCTGGATAACCACTAACCAACGCACTGCCACAATTAGTTAAATGATTTTTTTCAATTGACCAAATAATATTTTCACAACCTAATTGCAACAAAGTCCACGCCGTATAATCATTATAGACATTCAAGCCAATCCCAGCAATCGTGTTATATTCACGCACCCAGCGCAAATGCGCATAGTTATTCGCTACGATGCCAATTTTCGCTTGCCGTAAAATTTTGTCTAAAATATCCAATTCAGCTTCCGTAGCAACAATTGGCAAATTAAGATAAAGCGATTTTGGGTCGATACCCTTCGCAGTTAATTGCGCAACTAACTGCTCAATGTGTTCAGGACTGTAGACAGTCGGTGCTAAAATAATACCAAAATTATGCCACGAAACGTTTCCCAAATCTGCCACATCTGCAATTAAATAGAAATTCTTTTTCGGTGCTTTTACGACAGGACTTGCGATTGATTTAGTTTCCATTACCGTTGGCAACGTCAGATTATATTTTTCTAGTATGGCTTTTTCTATTGCCACGATGATACGTCGTCGTAACTCGTTTAATTCTGATACCGCCATAAAAACATCACCCAAAACACATTCCAAATGATGCAAGCGGAACTTAGTCTCCTGAAGTTTACTTAACTGCTTGGATACCTGTTCCACTGTAATTCCGGCGGTTCGTGCCTTTTCCAAAAGTTTTTCCCCCGTCACTGCCACTGCAATATCACCATAATTTGCAATCAACTTAGCCGGCTGTCCCACTTCAGCCGTAAAATAAAAATCCACATCTAAATACCGAGCGTAATCATTCAATCCACTTTCTTTCTTAGTGCTTTTCAATAAATAGACATCATAACCAGCCGGAACATTTTGGGTAGAAAATATTTCGACATTACCATTGCTTAACACGTTTACATTGCCAACACCAATACTAAATTGACTTTTGCCTTGCATTAAGCGAATAGCGTCGTTTTGTCCGATTGCTTCTTTTAATTGTAAAGTAATTTTGTAAATGTTTTTAAATTTTGTCGTAGCAACAACTCGACCAATTTTCTTCCCACGATGATTACCGTTTTGCGGATTAATAATTTTAAAATTATGGTACAGATAAGCTTGTTCGTTAAATTCCCCACGGGAAAACAGTTCACCGATTTTAGCCTTTTCTTTTTCCACTTTAGCGGTATCAAAATGGTCGAGCATTTGGCGATAACTGCGTGTGACTTGCGCCACATAACTGGGTCGTTTTAAACGTCCTTCCAATTTCAAACAATCCACACCCGCCGCACTTAATTCTTGCAGTCGTTTCATTAAACATAAATCTTTTGCCGATAAATAATAACCTTCAGTCAATAATTTTTCATCAGCATACACTTGGTAAGGCAACCGACATAATTGTAAACACTTTCCCCGGTTGCCACTGTTCCCATTTTTCAATGAACTTAAATAACAATTACCAGAAAAAGCCACACACAAAGCACCTTGGGCAAAATATTCAATTTCTAAATTTGTCTCTGCTTTAATTAACTTAATGTCTTCTAATTTGGTTTCCCGTGCCAAAACTACCCTTTTAAAACCAAATTGTTCTAAAAATTTTGCACCACTCAAGTTATGAATGCCCATTTGTGTACTAGCATGTAAAACAATGTTTTGAAAATGCTCCAACAACAAGCGAGCCATTCCCAAATCTTGAATGATGAAAGCATCGACCTTGGCACGCACACAAACCCGCACCATCTCAAGAAACTCATCAACCTCACTATCCTTAATCAAGATATTAATCGTCACATAAACTTTTACATTATAAATATGGGCAAACTTAACAATTTCACTAATGTTGTCCGTGGTAAAATTATCGGCTTTCATACGGGCATTAAAAGATTGCAACCCTAAATAAACCGCATCAGCACCATGATAAACTGCCGCATAAAAACTTTTCAAATCACCAACCGGTGCCAATAACTCCATAAAAAATTATTTGATTAAACCACCGATAAGTCAAGAGATTTATTCTGCGCTTTCTGTATTTGGTTCAGCCAGTTCATTGGTGGCTTGCTGACTTACCGGTGCGGGGTGCATGGTCGCCGTATGCACAATTTGTGACCAACCCAAATCTTTTTTAAACATAGCAATAATCTGTAAAAACACTAAGAAATAAAGAAATAAGCCATACGTCAAACAAGAAGCAATTCTAACACGGACAGGTACATTTTTAATACGTTTACGGTTAATCACATAAATTAAAATGGCTAAAGCAATTGAACCCAAATAACCAATTCCCAACGTGATTAAATTTATCAGTCCCCAATTACACCAAACTTCCACGGCATTATAACCAAACAGCGGAGCAAACGCCGTTAACACCGCCTGCAATATCATTACAAAAAAACTAACTGCTGGAATGGGTAAATTTAAAAATAACAAGTCATAGCAAGAACCACGCAAAGGTTTTTCTGGGGAAATATTTTCCTGACCTTCTTGCTGTTTTTTACGTTTCCTGCGTCCAAAGATTCCCTTAATTAACTGCTTAAATCGATCCTTACAAACAATTAACGACCCTTTCGCCCAACGTAAGCGTTGAGTAAACATTGTTTTAAACGTTGTTGGTTGTTCATCAAGATACTCTGCCTCATCACAGTAAATAACTTTTTTCCCTTTTAATGCCTGTTCAATGGTGTAGTCAGTGTCATCTAAAATTGTCACCGTATTCCAACCGTCTTTCAAATCTTCCGCACTTACCAAAAAACCCGAACCCAACAATTTGGCGGTACAATTACAAACGGTCTTACCCCGTGCTTCTAATGAACAACACATCGCAAACATTAGTCCATAATTAGCCGCCATTGCGTTTTCCCCAAAGTTTCTGGCATTCCGATACGAAGTAATCACGTTCTTACAACCGTTAGCAATAAAAGCATCATTCATTTTATTAAAGAACTCGGCAGTTACCATATTGTCCGCATCCATAATGATATAGCCATCATGGCTTTCAATAGTCTCATCGTTTTTTATGCAATCAAAAAGGTATTTCAAAGCATAGCCTTTGGTTTTTTCGGCTGAATTATTATATTCGTAGACAATCGCCCCATTTTCTCTGGCAACCTGTGCGGTTTGGTCAGTACAATTATGCGCAATCACATAAACATCTAAATTTTCTTGTGGATAATTACTTTGCCGTACACTGTGGATTAAACCAGCAATAACCTTCTCTTCGTTACGTGCCGCAACCACAACACCATACTTCAATTTCTTTTCTGCCTGCGGAAATGTTTTTTTACGGAAAAGACCAACAATCATGAAAATAATTAAATAAGCCGCCAATAAACCTAATATTGCCGTAAATCCACCTGTGACAAGATTAACAATATCAATATAACCCATTCTTCTCTCCGTAAATTAAACTGTGATAAAGCATTATACTAATACTTACCTATGTTTTGCAAGGCAAATATGATAACAGACTTACCAACGGATAGCACAGCGCAGAACGTCTTGTGCGTCTTTTTTTATTGTATAAAGACGTTCTTTACTTGGGTTAGATTCTAAATTACGGTTTTCACAATAAATCGATAAACTGTCCCCCAAGAAAGATTGACTGAGATAAGCTACTTGAATTTCACGTGGTGCAATTTCACCCCGCCATTCGTCCAGCGTAAAAGTATTTAACAACAAACGAACATATTCTACATTGTTCGTATGCCCAGCATAATCAATGTTCCCAGTTCTTACCTTCACGGTATCAACTAACGCACCTTTACCGGTTAAAGGTGTCCACTCCATCTCAATTAACGGACGAGTGACACGAACTTCGTCACCAATCCCCACTGCATCTAAGCGACGAATCCGCCCAGTATTAATATCAACAGCACAAACCTCGGTTCGTGCGTACATCACAATGATACCAACTTGATTTTTCACACACACGTCAACATTCATACGAGCCATTGATTTTGAGGAAACAAAACAAGAAATTGTAACTTTTTCGTTCCATTTTATGGTTTCTAAAAACTTGACTTGGTTTTTGGAAAAAACCATAACAGCCCCGTAATTACGACGCATTTGAAAACCGTTGATATGAACTTTATCCAAAGTCACGGTCACCACATCTTCCACCAAGGTCAAAGCCCCCAACAAGGACAAACAGCCTTTGGGGTCACAAGAACCTGCACCAATAAATTGTTTAACTGTGTATTTCATATATATAACTCCACCTATAGATTATCGCAAAATGTCAAAATTCCCAAACAAAAGTCGGTAAAAATTTATGCTTACTTGCCCGTTTTCTTCGTCGTATTTTCTGGTAACTGAGCCGATTTAGATTCTTTCGTTGTCACTGTTTTTTCTTTTTTATTTTTACGTTTTAAAGGAAACAACTCGGTTAAGTCATCTTTTTCCAAATCAAAACGACGTTTGTTTTTGCGTTTCTTTTCTACCCTTGCCGGCAATCCCGTTCCCGTAATTGGATTAACTGGACTGTCTGCGCGTTTACGAATCTCTAATTGATGATAAGCAATTTCAATTCCACGGCGTTTAAACTCATTAAAGACTGTTTCGGTAATATCGTAATAAACCGACCAATAATCTTCCCGGTCACACCAACAACGAGCCACAAACAACAAATTATGGTCGCCCAAAGTTTTCAAACGACAAAATGGTGCTGGATCCAATAGGACTGACCCATTACTTTTCATACATTCTAAAACGGTTGCTTTAACTTTTTCGACGTCATTTTCATATGCCACTTCAAATTCAAAGTTAATGCGACGTGTATGGTTACTGTCATAGTTTGTAACAACTTCGTTTAAGATTTTACTATTCGGCAAAGTAATCCGCTTATTATCCGAAGTAATTAAGGTTACGTACAAGAAATTAATCTGAGCAATTGAACCTTCAACGCCATTAACTTCAATGTAATCGCCTTTTTTGAACATACCACTGGAAACAATAATAATTCCGTTCGCCATGTTTGCAATGTTGTTTTGTAAAGCCAAACCAACCGCCAAGAAGACCGCACTGAACGCTGTCACCAACCAAGTCACACCAATACCCAAAATATCCAACAAGATTAACAACAAAATTAAATACAAGAGAAATTTAACAATCGCCATAATAAAACCAATCGCAATCGGTTCCATTTTAGTCCGTCTTAACATACGCCTTAAAATGTTAATCAATAGTTTAACCGCAATAATTCCACAAAACAAAACCACCACAAAAGTAACAATATTCCATACATTACCACGGAAAAAATTTACAATGTCTTCCCAAATTTTCTGCCAATTCATAACTACATTTTACAACTTTGACAAAATTTGACAAGACTAAATCTTTTGACAATTTGCCAACCATTACTTAATATCAATAAATATGAAAGTTATTTTATTTAACGGTAGTTCCCACCATAACGGCTGCACTTATCAAGCATTACAAATCGTCGCCAATACCCTTAATACCCAAGGTATTGAAACCGAAATCCTTAATCTCGGCTCGCAAGCCGTCCACGACTGTATTGGCTGTGGTGCTTGTCGCCACGGCAATCCGTCTTGCGTGTTTACCGACGACTGCGTTAACACCTGGCTGGAAAAAGTCGAAACAGCCGACGGCTTTATCTTCGGTAGTCCGGTTTACTACGCCCACCCAACCGGCGCCTTGCTTTCGGCCATGGACCGTATGTTTTATGCCGGCGGCCAGTTCTTACGCCACAAACCCGCCGCCGCTATTTTCACCGCCCGCCGTGCCGGCACCACCGCCAGCATGGACGTTTTAAACAAGCATTTCACAATTAACCAAATGCCCGTGGTGGCTTCCACATACTGGAACCAAGTTTACCGCTCCACCGACGGTACCCCCACCGCCGACACCGAAGGCCAACAAACACTGCAACATCTCGCCACCAACATGGCATGGCTCTTAAAATGCATCGCCCACGGCAAAACCCACGGTATCACACCACCAGATAATTCCAAAACCGCCCACACCAGTTTTTTAAGTAAATAAAAACACGCCACCAACGACGTGCCTTTAGATAAATTAAATACACACTTATTTTTGTTTACGTAACTTTTTGCGTATAGTTTGCCAATTATCAAAACAATAAAATAGATAACCAATTGCCACAAAAATTACCAACAAGACAGCAATGTAAGCAATTACACCGCCCCAACCCAACTTATCAACGTTCAAAAAGAAATAAGGATAAACTAATACGCCATTCTTACTGCTAACAAACAAAGAACGGATTAAAATTACCACGACATAAATTAACGGCATAATGAGACACAACAAGGGGTGAAACCAACGCAATTTACCATGTTCACAAAATACCGCCCAGTGTACAATAAACATTATGGGTAAAATCACATGCAACAACAAATTACCAATCGTCAAGAAATAATGTGCTACAGAATACTCTTTGGCTAAAAGTACGTTATAAACGATAAAAGTGACTAAAATCATAATCACGCACAAGAAATTAAAAGTTGGCGCAACATTTACTGCCCCAGATTCATTTTTATTTGCCTTACGCACAGTTACAAACAACGCCACAAACATAAACCCCATACAAATATAGTTACTCAAATTTGTATAATAGAGGAAGAAATCTTGATTAAATTCTTTGTCAAAATAACCAAGACTAGAAATAATGCCAATAAGCGACAAAGTACAGAATACAACCTGATAAATTACCTGCGCCAATTTATTTTTTACCATAAGCAAATGGTACCATTAACTAGCAAACTCGCCAACAATATTTCAATCAAAAAAACACCGAAATTAATCGGTGTTTTTGTTTAAGTTTAAAGCAATTAATTAACGAATACCACGTTCAATCGTCATGATACGGTTGTATTTGCAAACACGTTCACCACGTACCGGAGCACCTGACTTGATAAATTCAGCATCAGTTGCCACAGCCAAATCAGCAATAATCGTGTCACTGGTTTCACCACTGCGGTGTGAAATCATGACTTTGTAATTGTTGTTCTTTGCCAAAGCAATGGTTTCCAAGGTTTCGGTCAAAGTACCAATTTGGTTCAATTTAATTAAGATTGCATTGCAAGCACCGATGTTAATCCCCTTCGCTAAACGTTCTTTATTGGTAACAAAGAAGTCATCACCAACGATAGTAATTTTATTACCAATACGTTTGGTTAAAGCGGCATAACCGTCCCAGTCATTTTGGTCTAGTGGGTCTTCAATTGATTTAATGATTGGATATTTTTCAACCAAGTTTGCAATGAAGTCAACGTATTCACCACTTGGCAAATCTTGTTTTTCACCTTTCATCACATAGTGACCGGTTTCTTTATCATAGAATTCACTTGCTGCAACGTCCAAAGCAATCACCACGTCTTTAACTGGAGTATAACCAGCTTTTTCAACTGCTGCTTCAATTAATTCGATGGCACCAGCAATTGGGCTTTCTGTATCCAAACGAGGAGCAAAACCACCTTCATCACCAACTGCAGTAACCAAACCTTTTTCTGTTAAGATTTTTTTCAAAGCAGCGGTAATTTCAGCAGCCATACGTACTTTATCAGCAAAAGTTTTTCCGCTGATTGGTTGAATCATAAATTCTTGGCAATCAATACCGCTGTCGGCATGAGCACCACCGTTAATAATGTTAAAACTAGGAATAGTGTTAACTACCGGTGCTTTTCCTTCTGGCAAAGCGGCACGTTTACCACCTACTTGTGCAAAAAGGTCGGCAATATATTCATATGGTTCTTGACCTTTATCGGCTGCTGCAGCATAAGCGCACGCACAAGAAACACCCAAGATTGCGTTTGCACCCAACTTACCTTTGTTGTTGGTACCATCTAAATGGCATAATTCATGGTCAATTTTAATTTGTTCGTGAACATCTTTTCCCACAAATTCCGGAGCAATAATTTTGTTAACGTTTTCAACTGCCTTCAAAACGCCTTTTCCATTGAAGCGTTTTTTATCGCCGTCACGCAATTCTACTGCCTCCCATTCCCCGGTTGAAGCCCCACTGGGCACACTGGCTTGATGACCGTTAACCCAAACCGTAACCGTTGGGTTACCACGGCTGTCTAAAATTTCACTGGCAACAATTTTTTCAATTTTCATTTTTTTATAGTCTCCTTTTAACTATACCACATTATATACTTAAAAAGATAAACCGCAAATTAAATTCTGTCACCTAACGCCAATTACTCTTGGCGGTTACTGTTGTATAAATCCACCGAGTTATTTTCTTGCGTGTGAATTAATTGGATTTTTTCCAATAAGTCTTCATAACTTGGCAAGTTCTTTATATCATCTAAACCAAAACGTTTTAAGAAATTATCGGTTGTTCCGTATAACAAAGGACGTCCTAAAACTTCTTTCCGCCCCACAATTTCGACTAAATTACTTTGCGTTAAAATTTGAATCGCATAATCACTGCCGACGCCACGGATTTGGTCAATTTCCAAACGAGTTACCGGTTGTTTATACGCCACTACAGCCAAAGTTTCTAAAGCCGCTTTAGTCAAATTACGTTCACGCAAAGGATTCAACACTAATCCCACTTCGTTTTCATAAGCCGGATTCGTGCAAAGTTGA
>JAFUJE010000101.1 GCA_017473795.1 Clostridia bacterium | reverse complement strand
GGGTTCAATCAAAGCACGCACGATTCCGTACCAAATTAAATAACTTGCAGTAGTTGTACCATGTTTTTTTTGCTTAAAGAATATTGCTAATAAAACCCAAAAACCAATAAAATTTAAAATACTTTCATAAAAAAATGTAGCTAAATGATATTCATTTAATCCTTCAATATAAACTGTAAAAGGAAAACAATGCCAATCCGTAGCCATACCAAAGGCTTCTTGGTTGAAAAAATTACCCCATCTACCAATGCTCTGTCCCAATATTAACGAGGCTACCAATAAATCAGTAATCACAAAAACGCTACATTTTTTGATAGCACAATAAATCAAAACTCCAATAATGCCTCCAATTTCAGCACCATAGATTGCCAAACCTTGAAAACCTCCATGTGAAAAGTCAAAAAAATCAGCCAAAGTTAATTGATCAGAAAAGATAATGTAATACAAGCGAGCACCCAAAATAGCCAATGGAACAACAAATAAAACCAAAACATAAGGAATATTGCTATCATAACCACGTTTACGGCACAAAAAATCACACAGGATAACCCCAATCAATAATCCGGTCGCAATGATAACACCGTAATAAGAAATATGCAAACCAAAGATTTCAAATCCCACATTTGAATTATAGCACATAGAATAAAATATGGAAGTAAAACGAGGTGAAATTTATTTTGCTAACCTTGGCGACGGTAGTTGCAACCTCTACAGTGAACAAGAGGGGTTTCGCCCAGTTTTAATCTTACAAAATGACATAGGCAACAAATATAGTCCAACCGTTATTGTAGCTTGTTTAACTTCAAAAATTTATAAAAACAAATTACCAACTCATGTACTTTTAAGTGGCGACATTTACCAACTTAATTGTGACAGTTTGGTTCTTTGTGAACAAATTAAAACGATAGATAAAAAAAGATTACGACACAAAATGACAACTATTAACGATAATGACCAACAAAGGATTGACCATGCTGTTAAACTAAGTTTAGGAATTACCAATTAAAACTGCGTTCACGATATCCGCCGAAATAACCAAGTTCCATTAGAAAACTGCTGGGTACTGTTCGGCTAATTTCGCCATTTAAGAAACGAGACCTGGCGTATGAAATATTTAGGTTACGCATTGCACGAGTAATTGCTACGTAAAGTAAACGGCGTTCTTCTTCTAAAACCGCATCATTGTATTGAGATTTGTACGACGGAAATAATCCATCTTCCATTCCCACAATATAAACATTTTTAAACTCCAAACCTTTAGCGCTATGGATTGTAGATATAACAACATGATCGGTTACATTCGGGTCTTCTCCGCCAGCCAATGTTACGCTTTGCAAATAACTGCTTAAATCGGCAGTCGGGTTAACGTAAGCATATTCACGAATAGAACCACATAATTGGTAAATATTTTCTAGACGGCTTTCACTATCATCTTTTTCTTTTTCGTAGTGAGTTTGTAATCCCGTCACGTCAACCAATTCATCAGCTAAAGCAATTAAACCTTGCTTTAACAAACTTTGTAATTGATGTATAATATTAACAAAACTTTGAATGGCCTTCACCGTTTTCGATGTAATCCCGGTATCATATAATTCAATTTGCTCAACGACTTGATAAGCAGTTAAATTGTGCTCACGAGCAAACGCTTTTATTTTGGCATGACACGCTTCGCCAATTCCACGCTTCGGGAAATTGATTACATTAAATAAAGCAACTTCATCGCTCGGATTAACTAATAAACGTAAATAATCTAAGACTATTTTAACTTCAGCACGTTCATAGAATTTAAAACCGCCCCAAACGACATAAGGAACATTGTACATACGCAAAGACTCTTCAAAGCGGCGTGACAAGGCATTTATACGCATTAAAATTGCCGAATCAGACCAAGAGCCACCATTACGGCGATTCTCTAAAATATGACTGATAATTCCTTGCGCCTCCTGTTTATCGTCATAAAAATCCTCAAAATTAATTAACCCATCGTTAATATTACTGTACAGTTTTTTATCAATACGGTTATTGTTTTTCGCAACCAAATCACTGGCCAATTTTACGATATTACCCGAACTGCGAAAATTTTCTTCCAAACGATAAATGCGTGCTTCAGGGAAATCAGCACGAAAACGATTAATGTTTTCCACACTGGCCCCACGCCAAGAATAAATACATTGATCCTCATCACCAACAACCATAATATTGCGATGTTTTTGAGCTAACATGGAAACAATTTCGTATTGGATTTCGTTGGTATCCTGAAACTCATCAACCAAAATGTATTGAAAATACTCTCTTAATTTATCACAAATAGTTGTATTTGTTTTTAACAATTCCAAAGTTTCCAGCAATAAATCATCAAAGTCATAAGCGTTATTTTTACGTAATTGCTCCCGATAAGTATTAAAAATTTTAACTAATTGGTCATGAAAAGAGGTAAATTCAACTACCCCTTTATTTTTCCAATTTGATAGGCCATTCACCGCCGCCTTATATAATTCACTATCAACTTCTTGATATAATTCTTTAATAATTTCTTTTAATACTTTATTTGTATCCGCCGTGGCATAAATTGAAAAATTTGGTTTTCCACTATGTTTGCGCAAAAGACGCACGCAAAAACTATGAAAAGTACCAATAAAGGTATTAAAAGGTCGACCTAACATTTTTTCAACCCGCTCACGCATTTCATTGCCGGCTTTGTTAGTAAACGTCAAAGCTATAATAGATTTTTCCGGAATACCACTTTGTAAAAGATGCAAAAGACGACTTGTTAAAACACGGGTTTTACCTGACCCTGCCCCTGCAGTAACTAACATTGCTCCTAAAGGTGCATTGACAATATCTAATTGAGTCGTGGTTAAAGCCATGACACCATTATACTACATTGACATAGTTTGACAATTAAACTGTCGTTCTTTTTCGTAGCGTTCTCGGTATTCTTGTAATTTGTTACTCAACCCAAAGACATATCGTTGTCGTGCCCCGTCATCCATTGACTGCATTAAACTATGATCCATTAATACAGCTAGAGCGTTTTCTCCATTCCCAGATTCAAAAACTGCTTTAATTTTGCTATATTCTGCCTCCTCAGCTGGATTAATAACGGCAGCTAATTGTTGCTTAGTGTGGTCAACTAAATACTTTTTCGCAGCATTTGTATCTGCACCTTGATTTTTTAAGATGTTTAAAGTAGTTTTACGACGTAACTTTTCTTCCTGCCAGAACCCTGACGACAACCTTTTAAAAGCCATCTTCGCCATTTGTTTCAATTCTGAACCTTTTGCACTCATAATTTCCCCCAATTAAAGTTGCTTCAGTATTTCACTCGTTAATTAAGCATATAAAAAGTGTCGTTACTTGTCTAATTAAATCGTTTGACAAATTTCGACATTACAAACAAAAAAAGCGACTTGAAGATTTCAATGTCGCTTTTATTTTGTGTGGCTTTAAGCTATTATTCAGCCTTTGACGAAGTTGATTTTTTGCAACGTGTCGTCTTACAATTTTTAGCTGCCTTTGCCATTGTCCACCTCCTTAGTTCGAATATAGTTTTTCTTTCGAACTATAAGTATTCTGTGTAGGTCTTTAAATTTTATACAATTATTTTTTTATCACAGCTTTAATCCGACGAACGCCGGCACTACTGCTTTCTTCTTTGATAATTTTAAAACTTACAAGATCTGCAGTATTATTAGCATGCGGTCCGCCACAAATTTCTTTTGAAACATCACCAATGCTATAAACTTTAACTCGGTCGCCATATTTATCCGCAAAGGAACCTTCAGCACCTAATGCACGGGCTTCGGTTAAAGACATTTCTTGAAAGACAACAGGTATTTGTTGTTGAATTGCATCATTAACAAATTTTTCTAAGAAGGCAATTTCGTCTGGAGTTAATTTATGGTCGCAGTTAAAATCGAAACGCAACCGCTCTGGTGTGATGTTGCTACCTTTTTGGACAACATCTTTTCCTAGAAGTTTTTTTAATCCCGCCAACAACAAGTGAGTTGCTGTATGCAAGTAAGCCGTTTCGGCACTGGTATCCGCAAGACCACCTTTAAAAGTACCTGCTGAAGCCGTATGACTGAGTTCACTATGTTTGGTTTTGGCTGCTTCAAATTCATCCATATTAACATTTAAACCATGCTCTGAGGCCAATTCTTGGGTTAATTCGATAGGGAATCCAAATGTTTCATACAAACGGAAAGCGGTTTTTCCTGAAAATTGTTTATCTTTTAAATAAGGTAAGATTTTATTAAATTCTCGAATCCCTTGCTCAACTGTTTTTGAAAATTTATCAACTTCATCTAAATAGTTTTTTGTCACTGTTGCGTCTATTTGATAAATGCCACGGAAGAAGTCACGGTAGTATTGAATAATTTTTTCGTAGACATTTCTTGAACAACCTAACTGATTTGCCATACGCACCGCACGACGGATTAAACGACGCAAAACATAACCTTGTCCAGTTGGCGAAGGTAAAACACCATCGCTTAAAATCATAGTAGCCGCACGAGTATGTTCTACCAAAACACGAAAGGCTTTTAAATTTTCGTGATAAGACTTACCACAATCTTCGGAAACAATTTGAATTGCCGGCGCAAAAATTTCACTATCATATACTGTTTGATAACCATTAACAAAACACAACAAACGTTCTAAACCCATGCCCGTATCAACGTTCCGTTGCTTAGCCGGCAAAGCCTCTCCACCTTTTTCATGAATAACATATTGCATATAAACATCGTTACCAATTTCTACGTATTTTCCACAATCACAACTAGGATTACACTGAGACGAACATGGTTGTTTACCTGTATCGTAAAACATTTCACTATCTGGTCCACAAGGGCCAGTACCAGTTGCCAGTTGCCACCAATTTTCGCTTTTTGGTAAAAAGAAAATTCGCTCAGCGGGAATTCCGACCTTTTGCCAATAATCAGCAACTTCGGTATCACGTGGAGCAACCTCATCACCAGCAAAAGCCGTGACCGCAATACTATCTTTGTTAATTCCCAAATATTTCGGGTTTGTTAAAAACTCATATGACCAAGAAACCTTTTCTTTTTTGAAGTAATCCCCCAAAGACCAGTTACCCATCATTTCGAAAAAAGTTAAATGACTGTTGTCGCCAACTTCGTCAATATCACCAGTACGTACGCACTTTTGGATATTGCACAAACGTTTTCCAGCCGGATGTTTTTCTCCTAACAAGAATGGGACTAACGGTTGCATTCCCGCAGTCGTGAATAATACACTGCCATCATTTTCCGGAACCAATGACCATGAAGGTATGATTTGGTGTTCGTGAGATTGATAGAAATCAAACCACATTTTTCTTAATTCATGATATGTAATCTTACGCATAATAAATGATTATATCACAAATCGCCAATTGTGTCTTCATATTTAAGTTCTTTTTTATCAAGACTAAAATCATCAAAACCGGCTTGTTTTAATAAATTCATAATTAGGTTAGACTGCAAATCAGATTGCTCTTCCGGTTTTTCTATCTCTTCTGTTTCTTCGGAGGGTGTTTCACCTGGAGACGAAATTGATAAGTTTAATTTACGAGCAATTTCTTCTACTAAAGAACTTGGAGCATCAGATTCTTCAACTTCTGGTTGCACTTCTTGTTCAACTTCTTTTTCAACCTTAGGTGAATTTGGATTAGATCGTTCTGGAATTGAACGACGTGGCAAAACAGGAGGTACATTATTTTCATCAAAAATTGAAAACTTTGATTCGTTCTTATCAAGTTTATCAGATACATCTTTATTTAAAGTTTTAACTTCTTCTGTTGTACTCTCTTTTTCAAAATTAGGACTAGGAACAATTTCTGCGGGTTGATTGCGAACCTTGCCATATGTTGTCTGTTCTAGACTAAAATTATAAGGTGAATATAATTTGAATTTTTGAGAAACAAATTTGTTTTTACAATCAAATAAATCATTATCTATAGTTGAAGTATTTACGCCTAAATCAATAATTTTTTCAAATAATTCACTTAAATCACAAGGATAACACCACACAAAAATCATATCAATTTTTCCACGATTATTTGAAGCACATTCGTAAGCGTCGATCAACAAGCGTGGATCCAAACAATTAACTCCGGATTGTTTAAATTTCATTTTACCAATTGTAGTAACATTGTATTCTGTGGCAATATCACGAATCCCGGGTAAAGTTTCATCGCTAAATCCATATAATTTACACTGGTCAATTTTATATTTACCATTAGCATAGAATAAAACTTCTAATAAATTTTCACGACTAATACCCACGTTGTCAACATCAATATACATTGCAATACGTGGTTTTTTTACAGTAGACTTTCTCGCTGTAGTTGCTCGTGGAGTTTTAGTAGTTACTTTTGAAGTTACATCGCTTACAGCTTTAATGTCAGCAGATTGACTGCTTGCCGTTGAACGTTTATAAACTTCATAAACTTTTTTTTCCATAAGCCCCCGAAATACTATAAATTAAATTTTGTTAATTGACAATTATTTTATATTAAGCAAGGCGGCAGCGGCAATCATCGCTGCATTATCTCCACATAACGATTGATCAGGTAAATACAACCGAACACCTTCTTCTTGACATAACTGTGTAAACTGTTCCCTCAAATATTGGTTTGCTGATACACCACCGCATATTCCTAGTG
>JAFUJE010000100.1 GCA_017473795.1 Clostridia bacterium | reverse complement strand
TTTAGCAAGTTCGAATTTAATCGGTATAGGATTAACAACCCGGAATAATGATTGGTAAAATGGTAGTTCATTTTGAAATAACTGCAATGCTGACTGAACCTGGCCATCGCAATGCATTTGCCAAATATTTTTTACTGGATCTACCTCAAGATTGGATGCTACTGATATTATCCCATGACAGCCTACAGCGTAGGCGGGTAGGGCTAAAGTATCATCACCGCTGTAAACGGCAGTGTTTGGGCATAGTTTAATCGTTTGTATAATTTGATGTAAGTCCCCACTAGCTTCTTTGATGCCAGCAACAAAAGGTAATTCAGCAATTCGTGCCATGGTTTCAGGTTTAATGTTTACACCGGTACGTCCCGGTATGTTATAGATAATTGTCGGCAATTTTAATGTTGATGTAATTAACTCGTAGTAGGCAAAAATACCATCTTGAGTTCCTTTGTTGTAATACGGGGCAGTAACCATTATACCGATTTTGTTCGGTTGGTTGTTGGTTGCCTTTAAAATGTATTTTCCTAAAGCAATAATTCTGCTAGGGTCGTTCCCGCCAATTCCAAAAATCAACGGAATACGGTTGTGTGCAGTTTTTATGGCACAGTCTATTATGGCTTGCCGTTCTTCATTTGACAGCGTTGAAATCTCGCCCGTGGTTCCTAGAATAACAAGAGCGTCGACATTCATTGCAATTTGCCGCTCAATTAAATTTATCAAAGCAGGAAAGTCGACTTTATAATCTGTTTTAAAAGGAGTAACTAAGGCGGTTGCTACGCCAGTAAAAATTGGTTCCATAATTTGCTATATGTGCGAATTACAAAATTTGGCAATAAAATAATTTGTAGACATGCAAAATTTGTGGTATAATCGAACTTATATGAATAAAACACGGGCAATTGTTAAATATTGCGTAATTTGTTTAATCGTGGCACTTGCAGTGGTCTTGTGTTTTGCTGAGTTTACTATTCCTTTTACAACAACAAAATATGTTGGCTGTTACCAAGCCATCAAAAATAAAATGGGTATTGATTTGAATGGTGGTGTTTCGGCTGTTTTCTATGTTGAAGGTTTAGAAGGTAGTACTGATTTAGAAACTGAAGTTAACGCAACTATCAATCGTGTTAAGACAACTTTATCTGACCAAGGCTACTTAGAAGCCAGTGTTACTCGCCAAGGTACAGCAGCAGGTTACAAAATTCGTATTGAAGTTCCGGGTATGAAAGATACCCAAGAAATTATGGATGCAATTGGTACGCCAGCAAATATAGAATTCTTGGAACCAACTTCAGAGCAAAAACCGGAATATGATAAAAATAAAGTATTTTTGATTGGTGAAGATATTTCTGGCGTTACAGTTATGTCAGATCCGAGTGATGTTTCCAATTATGCTATTCAATTAACTTTCACCAACGAAGGTAAAGCTAAGTTTCGTGAGAAAGTAAAAGATGCCGGTGGTCAATATATGGCTATTTTCTCAAATGGCGAATTAATTAGTGCCCCGCAAATTTCTTCGGAAAATGCTAGCACTTTGGGCTCAGACGGTAAAGTTTTAATTACTGGTTCTTATAGCAAAGAAGGGGCAGATGCTTTCGCTTTGCAAATTGAATCTGGTTTATATACAGTCGCTTTAAGTATCGGGGAAATGAGTTATATTCCTGCTACTTTGGGTGAAGGAGCAATTATGGCAGGGTTAATTGCTTTAGCCATTGGGTTATTATTAATTTTTGTTTTAATGGTGGTGGTTTATCGTGACTTTGGTTGGATTGCTAATTTATCTTTAATTATTTATACGGTTATCTTTGTGTTCTTTTTGGCCATTATCGATTCGATTCAATTAACTTTGCCGGGTATTGCCGGTATCATTCTGTCAATCGGTATGGCAGTTGATGCGTATGTTTTAATTTTCGAACAAATTAAAGAGGAATATCGTTCAGGCAAACGTTTCGGAGCAGCAGTACATTCTGGTTTTAATAAGTCAGTTGTTACTATTTTGGATGCAAACGTAACCACGATTATTGTTAGTGTGATTCTTTACTTGTTAAGTTCTGGTTCTATTCGTGGCTTTGCAATTACTTTAGCATTGGGTGTTGCCATTTCTATGTTTGTTGGATTAGTTATTACTCGCAGTTTGGCAAAATTGTATTTGTATATTAATCCTGACAAAGCCAGTCGTGCAAATATTAAAATTGAGCAAAATCAACAAGAAATTGTCGAAGAAGACAAGCCGATTTCTAAACCAAAACGCAAATTAAATATGGGCGGTGCCAAATGAGTTTACTAAAAAAGATTAAAAATTCAAATTTCAACTTCGTGCGTAATGGTCGCTGGTTTTTTATTGCGCCGGCAGTGATTTTATTGATTGGTGTCCTGATGTTTGCAATCTTAGGTTTTAACTTAGGGTTAGATTTTACAGGTGGCACTGTTGTTTCGGTTAACGCAGATGGTGCATTTACCAAAGCTCAAATTGAAGAGAAAATGGATTCTTTTGATGTAAAATACACAATCGTTAAAGAACAAAGTACCAGTGGTGGTAATACTTTTTCGATTAAATTCAATGCCGGCGATAATATTGAAAATATTACTACTGAATTACAAGAATATTTAGGCTCTGACTATTTAGAATCAACAACATCAACTGACACAACTATTCAAGAAACAATTATGACAGTATTTTGGTCAATTTTGGCTGCCTTGGCTGGTTTAATTGTATATATGTTAATTCGCTTTAAGTTTACTTCGGGTATGGCGACTATTTTGGCATTGATGCACGATGTTTTAATGATTTGTTCGTTAATGGCGATTTTCCGTATTGAAATTAATGCGTCATTTATTGCGGCAATCTTAACAGTCTTAGCTTATTCAATTAATAATAGTTTGGTTGTTTTTGACCGTGTACGTACCCTTGAAAAGGGTAATACCGAAAACCATACTTTGGAACACATAATCAATAAATCTATCAATACAACATTAGGTCGTAGTATTTTAACTATGATTACAACGTTGGGTACATTATTGGTTTTGACTGTGATTAGTATTATTATGCAGTTGAATACTCTGATTGAGTTTGCGTTGCCAATTATATTTGGTTTAGTTGCAGGTACATATTCGTCGTTATTCTTAATTGCTCCCTTGTACATGCAGTTTGAAACAGCACGTCTTTATCGTAAACAACGCAAAATTGCAACAACAAAATAATATACATTAAATGTG
>JAFUJE010000099.1 GCA_017473795.1 Clostridia bacterium | reverse complement strand
TTCTAAACGATTACGGAACAAAAGGCTGCAACGTGGGTGATTTAATATAGCTCTCTTTTCGTCGGCAACCACGTAAAAATCATCAAGAACATTGTTACGTAACAAAAAAATATACGAACGAACCAAGTCTTGTTCATAAGCATCACGTGCCGCGGCAAAACGCTCGGATTTTGTAATGTACTTCTTGACATCGTCAACATTGACAACACCTAACATTCTGTACGCGGATTTTTTACCATCTTTACTGGGTTTTATTTGCAAAATATGAATTAATCTTGCAATATAATTTGCCAACCATTCATTATTACGCGTATGAAAAGGTAGGTACTTTGCCTTGTAAATTTTGTTTTTCGCTTTATCCGCTATATCAATGTTTTTCAAATCTTCATGCGGAAAAATCTGCGGTAGCATTGCATTTAATTTTTGTTCTAAATCTACACTAACCAAGTTTTTCTTTGTAAAATTTTCAGATATCAATTGTTTTAATTTCATTAATCATATTTTACCTTTACGCACTATTAAATGTCAACATACGACAGTAAATTATTTTTGGAGAGCTTGCCCAAAAACAGTGTTTCTTGTCAACGATACGTTTGCCAAAGTTTGCACTGCATCAAATAGTAAACATTCAAAAGTAAATTTCTTATCTGTAATTTCTTTTTTTAATTTCTGCAGCATTGGCTCCGTCATAAACATACTCGGCTTTATTAAGCCTAACCGATCAATAACCCTACGGTGATCTTTATAATAATTATTATCGGCTAAACTTGACCATTTTTCATATAAATCTTTTTCCACCTTGACAAGTTCTGTTCATTTGGAGGGCATAAAACGCGCCAGCAATCCATCGCTGCTAATTAAGTTTTGCATATCATAGTCTGTGTTTTTTGTTGTCTGATAGTGTCCTGTGTAGTAGACTAGATTACTATGAGTAAACAAATGAACGACAACACCAAAGTTGAAGTTGCCCGGGAGGTCATGAACGCCATGATTGGTAAGTACGGACAAAACGGTTACGATCAAAACAATCAGATGTTAATGACTCTGTTGCACGATGAAGCAGAAATGAACAAATTTAATTTTGATGTTATCGATAAAATTATTAATGTTTATGGACCAATGGTCAATGGAGAAAGCAAATGACACACGAAGCAATTAAAGACGAAGTCAGGAAGTTATATCATTTAACTGACGAACAAATTAAAGCGATTACCAAAAATGTTATCAGTGTTATGGCTAAGGATTTGGTTCCGTCCAAGAATCCTTTAGTAATTGTTGTTGGCGGACAATCCGGTTCGGGAAAAACAGCGTTAATCAATTATTCGTCGCAATTGTCAACTAAACGTGAATTTGTGCAAATCGATAACGATTTCTTCCGGGGCTTTCACCCTGATGTCAATAAAATTAAACGTGACCACCCAGATTATTATGTTACGGCGACCGACCAGTTGGGCTTGGGTATTACTGCCGAAGTAATTAAGTACTTCACAGAAAATCGCTATAATATTATCTTGCACCAAACTTTAAAGAGCAATCGTGTGGTGGACGATGCCATTACGAAATTTATTGATGCGGGTTATACGGTGGGTGTTCGTGCTTTTGCGGTGCCGTATTTCGAAAGCAAAATGTCGCAAATTGAACGTTGTGAAGGGCAAATTGAAACCTTAGGTTTCTGTCGTCACGTTGCTAAAGCTGATCATGATATCGCTTTGGAAGGCTTACCAAACACTGTTGGTTATATTGAGGAATCAGGTAAATACGATTTTGTCCAAATTTTCAAACGTGGTCAAAAAATTAGCAATCCGGATTTGGTTTATTCAAAATTTAATCCCAAAACTAAAAATCGAACTTTGCAGATCTTGGCTGATTGTAATCGGGACCAAATTCCTTTGAATGACCGCAGTAATGGTTTTAAGTCGGCACGTCACGCTGTGGAAAAAACTAGGGACAGTGAAGCCATTCGTTGTGCTAGAACCTTAGACGAACGTATTGCTAAGGCTGAACAAAGTCCGTTTAATAACTCTGAAATGCAAATTCATATTGACGAACTCAAAGAACGTTTCCAAGAGTTCAAAAAAAAAAGGAAGTTACATCGCCTAATTCTTAATCCAAATGCAAAATGTTTGGCGTGTAAAAATTACCAGAATAATATTTTGAATGAAAGTCTAATCCGTGGATATCCTGCGTTTTAATTGGCAAGTCGTTTTTTGCGTATTATAATGTTGATACATGAAAAAACAAAATTTTGTTGGGGTAACCGAGGCACCAATTCAAAAGGGAACTCGGGTATTAATGCGGGTTGATTACAATGTGCCGTTGGCTGTCGATGGTACCATTAGTGATGACAAGCGCATGCAAGACAGTTTGCCAACTGTCCGCTATTGTTTAGAACGTGGCGCTAAGGTGATTTTGTGTAGTCATTTTGGACGTCCCGAAGGCAAGCCGGATCCCAAATATTCTTTGCGTCCGGTTTTTAATCATTTACAAAAATTGTTGCCGGGGATTACGGTGCAGTTTGCAACTCAAACTGTCGGCAGTGCGGTGGTAGCACAAGTTAATGCTCTGCCGAACGGTGGTGTGTTACTGTTAGAAAATACCCGTTTCACACCGGCGGAAACAGACAATGATGCCGAATTTGCTCGACAACTTGCCGAACTCGGTGATGTCTTTGTCAATGATGCTTTTGGTGCGGCTCACCGTGCCCATGCCAGTACTGTGGGTGTGGCAACTTATTTGCCCAGTTATGCCGGTATGTTAATGACACGTGAAATTGTTAATTTAAGCCAAATTACCGAGAACCCGCAACGTCCGTTTACCGTCATTATCGGTGGTAAAAAAGCCAGCGATAAAATGCCATTAGCCCGTAAGTTGGCTGATGTTGCTGACCACGTTTTGGTTGGTGGTAAGATTGCTCAAGAATGGCAAGATGATGGGGTACAACATCGTGCCCAAATTCACATTGCACCGGACCAAGGTTTAGATATTTCTGCCGATACGGTAGCAACCTGGCGTCCTATCATTGAAAACAGTCGTACCATCTTTTGGAATGGCCCTTTGGGACAGTTCGATGTTGACCCAGCCAATGCTAAAGGTACCCACGCAATTGCCCAAATTGTGGCGGATAGCGGTGCAGTGAGTGTGGTCGGTGGTGGTGATACTGCGGCTGCCGTGAAAGATTTTCAATTTACTCACGTTTCGACGGGGGGCGGTGCGGCTTTAGAATTTGTCGAAGGCACAACCTTGCCGGGAATTGCGTGTTTACAAAAAAAAGGAGAATAATCAATGCGTAGACCATTATTTTTTGCAACATGGAAATCTAACAAAACACCCAAAGAAGTTTTGGATTTCTTTCAAGAAGTTTACAAACGGGGTTTGGAACTTAAAAATAAAACCGAAGTCATTTTGGCTCCGGCAGCGTGTTACTATGAAATTGCACGTTTAAAAATGCCGAAACCTTTGCAATTAGGTTCGCAAGATGTCAGCGATATTGAATACGGCGGACGCATGGGCGAACTAAGTGTGCAATTATTAAAAGAATACGGCGTAAAATATTGTATCGTGGGCGACGGGGCTTGGCGTCAAAGTTACGAAGTCGACGAAGTAGTCAACAAGAAGATTAAGTTGTTACAAAAATACAACATTGTGCCGGTTTTAAATGTCGGTGAAAACTGGTCAGAAAACCAAAACAATTTAACGTTTGAAGTTTTGAAACGCCAAATTCAAGGTGCTTTGGTGGGTGTGTCGAATATTGATAACATTGTTGTTTGTTATCGTCCGACTTGGGTCCAACAACGTGGTATTTTGCCGACCCCGGATTATGTCAATATGGTGGCTAAGCATATCCGTGAATGTTTGATTGGTTTGAAGAACAATCCATTAGACGCCAGTTTACCGGTAATTTACGGTGGGCAAGTAACACCAGCAAACGTCAAAGATTATATGGCGCAAAGTGATATTGACGGCATCTTCTTCGTGGGCTCGTCATTAAATGTAGATTCTTTTTATGGGGTGATTAATTATGACAAAAAATAAACAATTTAAACGTACCGTCTTGTGTGTGATGGACGGCTTAGGTTATTGCGAGAAAGATACAAACAATGCTGTTGTAGCGGCGGGTATGCCAAATTTAACGCAAGCACAAAATCAACACTTACACACTTTGATTCGTGCCAGTGGACACGAAGTCGGTTTAGACAGTGCGAAAGACGCCGGCAACAGTGAAGTTGGTCACAACGCCATGGGGGCAGGTACCACCATTAAGCAAGGTTTGTCTTTGTTAAATGATGCTTTTGCAACGGGGAAAATCTTTAAGTCGCCTGTTTGGCAAAAGATTAGTACTTATCCGAAATTAAACATTATTATTTTGTGTAGTAACGGTCGTGTGCACAGTAACATTGAGCATTTGTTCCAAGTCTTACAGCAATGTGAAAAACAGAATTTGCCGACCAGTGTTTTTGCGATTACCGATGGTCGTGATGTTAGTCCACGTTCGGCGGCTGAATTCTTAGCCCAAGTACCTAACTTGACTGTTCTTGGTGGGCGTGGTCAAATCTTTATGGACCGCTATCAAGCGCAAACCGAAATGTTGACCAAAGCGTTTGAAGTTTGTGTTGAGGGCAAGGCACCGGTAGTCAGTGATTGGCGGGCTTACTTGGAAGAATTTTACCAAAACAATCCGGGCTTATCCGATGAACAAGTGCCACCCGTAATAGTTAATCCGGATAACTTAATTAAAAACGGGGAAGCCATCTTGTTGCTAAATTATCGTGGTGACCGTGCCGTAGAAACCGCTCGTATGTTTGACCATGGTGATTATATTTCGGCAGAACAAAAAGCGCAGATTAAAGATTGTTACTTTGCAGGAATTTTGCAATACGACGCCGAAATGAATTTGCCAGCCAACTACTTGTGTGAACCACCTGTGATTAATAATACTTTAACCGCTTGGCTGTGCGAACACGGTGCTCGTCAATATACAGTTACCGAAACCGTTAAGTTCGGACACATGACTTATTTCTTTAACGGTAACAAAAGTGCGCCGATTGACCCCGCATTGGAAACCTGGTTGGAAATTCCTAGTGATAAGTTAAATAACTTATACGATAAAGCACCCAAGATGCAAGCCGAACCAATTACCGAAAAATTAATTGCCGCCATTCAAAGCGGCGAGTACGACTTCTTAAAATGTAATTTACCTAACCCTGATATGGTAGGGCATACGGGTAACTTTGACGCAGCCGTAATTGCTTGTCAAACCGTAGACGATTGCGTCGGGCGTTTGTATGACGTTTGCCGTGAACAAGGTGTAAACTTAATTATTACGGCTGACCACGGCAATGCGGAAGAAATGGCGGACGATAAAGGCAAGCCCAAAACCTCACACACGAACAATTTGGTACCGCTGATTATTTGTCCGTTTGCGTCACCTAACGTTAAATTGCAAGACGGCGAATTCGGCTTAACCAACTTAGCTGCTACCGTTTGCACATTAATGGGTGTTCCGGCTAACCCGGCTTTTAACCCCAGCGTGGTTCAATAATTGTCGATAAAATATATCAAGGAATAAACAAAAAAATTCAATACTAAGAAAATTTAGTATAGTGGCGAACAAAACTTGACAAAACCCAAAATACGCCCTAGACTGAATTTATCCGGAGAGGTACCCAAGCGGTTAAGGGGCTCCCCTGCTAAGGGAGTAGCGCTGTAACAGGCGGCCAGGGTTCGAATCCCTGTCTCTCCGCCAAAAGCAACCTAAGTCGAACTTGTCGGTTTAGGTTTTTTTATTTTAGAGATTATTTGGAGTTGATACTATTGAAATAGACAAAGCAATATTTGTTTGATACATTCATTTTATGAAACAAATAGAGATTACTACGCGTGTGTTAGAAAACATAGACAAAGTCAAAGAAAAATTGTTAAAACTTGGATTTCAGCAACGTGAAGTAGGGTATATAGATGACACTTATTTTTGCCCAAGTTTATTTGGGTTAAGAGCAAATAATATTGCGGATTTCTTGAAACGGTGTGTTCTGGTTCGTTGTATCCGTGCCGGTGAAGACGTCTTTCAAAAATTAACATACAAAAACAAAGTTTTTCAAGGAGACGTAACACTCACGGAAGAAAAGATTAATGTTAACATTGATGATGTTCAGCAAGCAAAATTATTGCTGTTGGCATTACATTTTCAAGAACTTGTTCAGGTCAAATATGATTACTGGGTTTACGAAAAAGATGGTGTTGAATTGGCTTTGCAAAATGTAGACGGTTTAGGTTTGTTGCTTGAGTATGAACATTTGGAAGATTTCGCTGGGAAGGATGGTACAACTATTCTGCAAGCAAAAGAACGAAT
>JAFUJE010000098.1 GCA_017473795.1 Clostridia bacterium | reverse complement strand
TTGATATTACCGCTTCAACATCATTTGATATGGCCTATGTGCCTAATCGTGAGATATATGCGAATATTTCGGAACTTGTGGATAGTGTCTTTACGGTTTATGCACAAAGAGAGGGGTTCCGTAACCCGTATTTTACCGAGTTCTGTAATGGTACTACTGCAACTTGTAACGGATTGTCGCAGTGGGGAACGGTATCTTTGGCTAATAATGGTTTATCTGTTTTGGAAATTCTACGTTATTATTACCCAAGGGATTTGATTTTAAGTAATGCACCGACTGGGGTAGTACAAAATTCCTATCCTGGAACGCCATTAAGGGTGGGGTCTTCCGGGATAAATGTGCGCAGAATTCAAACGTATTTAAACCGTATTCGACAAAATTTTCCGTTAATTCCAGCCATAAGTCCAGTTGATGGAAACTTTGGCGCACAAACGCAAGAAGCTGTCAGGGTATTTCAAAGGACCTTTAATTTGACTAGTGATGGTATAGTTGGTGTCGGTACCTGGAATAAAATTTCACAAATTTATACGGCCGTTACTGGGTTGGCTGAGTTGAATGGTGAAGGTGAACGTATCGGCGTTGGTAATACGCCACCTACTACCGTTTTACGTCAAGGTAGTCGTGGAAATGATGTTTTACAGTTGCAATTTTTAATTAATTATATAGCACAGTTTTATCCCAACGTGCCAAGTGTTTCTCAGGATAGTGTTTTTGGTGCTAATACAGCCAGTGCGGTGCGTAATTTTCAACGGCAGTTTGGGTTGACGGCTGATGGTGTAGTCGGGCGAGCAACATGGAATAAATTGTATCAAGTTTATCAAACATTGCAAACCGGCGAATCACCATCGGGTGGCAGTGGAAGTAGTGGTGGCAGTGGCGTAATTGCTTGGCCCGGTGTTTATTTCCGTCAAGGTAGCACGGGGGGGTACGTCTCAACATTGCAAAATTTATTAAATAATGCCCGTAATACTTATGCACAGTTGCCTTTCTTGCGGGTGGACGGAATTTTCGGTGCAAACACAAATAACGCTGTGAGATTGTTTCAACGCGCGGCTGGTTTGACGGTTGACGGCATTGTTGGTCCAACTACATGGAATGCATTAGCAAGATTGGCTTAGTTTGTTTGACAGTTTTGTAAAAAAACGTTATCATACTAAGTGAAAAATATTTACTACATTGGGTACCGTCAGGGTGATGCTGAAGCGAGTTTTTTTAATCAAACTATGGACGGTTACTTTGCGGGCAGTATTACCGAATTAGGAAATAATAAGCGTGGTAACATTGCTCATAATGCAACAACACGCATTCAATTAAGTCAAAACGTCGAATTTGATGAGCGCAATACGAAAATTATGCGTGAATTCATCAATGAAAAATGTCGTGAAATTGTAGCGAAAGTTCCAGATGCTTATTTTTATCCGTATTCACCGGTTTATGCAAGTTATGTTCCGCCAGAATTACAAGATCGTATTTTGTGCTGTAATAACCCGCGGGCTTTTGCTGTTTTGGATAGTAAATTCCAGTTCCGTAAAATATTTGAAGATATTTTGCCTTTTGCTCCGTTTGAGTATGTTGTTGGGGCTGAAATTATTAAACGTTTAAAAGATGGGACTTATCCAAATAAAAAAGAAGTTGTTATTCAGCGTGATTATGGAGCAGGTGGTTTTGGTACTATAGTGGTAAGCAAAGAGTATTTTGCTGATCCAAAATTTAAAGAACGTTCAATTCAGGAAATTTACCCACGTGAAACCTATTTAGTGAGTGATTACATTGAATCAATTTGCTCGACGAGTCTACACCTTTTGGTTTCGAACAATGAAGTTCATATTTTGCCGTCTTCAGTTCATCGTTATATAGAACACCACAAATTGGATTACATGGATTATAAAGCCTTTACTAAATTGCCAAAAGATATGCTAGAGCAAGCATATGACTGCGGTTATAAATTTGGTGAATTTGTGCGAACCAGTAAAAAATATCGCATGCGTGGTTGGGTGCATATTGATTTGTTATTTGGTAAAGATGGTAAAGTTTATGCCATGGAAGCTAATCCGCGTTTTGGTGGGTCAGTGGGGCTACAGAATCGTATGTTCCGTGCGGCTGGCTTGGAATCTGTTTTTGAATACAATTATCGGGCTTTCTATGATGAAAAAACTGACTTCGCGGACGGCTTGAAAAAAATTAAACCGTTAGGTATTTATCGTCATGCAGTGGTAAAGCGCAATGCTGATGGAGAATTGGTAAGTGTAGAAGCTGAACACGTTAATCGTGAAGGTTTTGATATGACTTTAATTCGTGAAGAAGATGGTATGTATACACACTCGGTTTATGAATTGCAAACCGAAGATGAAGAATAATTGATTAAAGTACGGTAACGCTTTTTGCTAGGTTTCGTGGTTTATCTGGGTTAATGTTGAGTGAATGTGCTAAATCTAAAGCAAAAGTTTGCGCTGGAATAATTTGGCTGATAAATTCTAAAGGGTTATTAGTGTGGTTTGTTATTGTAATGACTTTACCGCCACGGGCTTCAATTTCTGCTTTGGCATTGTCAGTGTCGTTGCCAAAAGCAATGGCCAGTGTGTTATTATCAACCATGGATAGAGGTCCGTGTTTTAATTCATTGGCGGGATAGCCTTCGCAGTGTAGGTAGGTGACTTCTTTAATTTTTAGAGCTGCTTCTAGGGCTAAGGCGTAGAAAATATCTTTTCCGATAATGAAAATTTTATCTGGACGACTGACTGGTTGTGGTAAGATTTGGCGTGCGTTTTGCAAAATTTGGTGGGTGGTTTTGAGAAATTCGGCTTGTGTATTTTGAGTATAGTTTTTAACTAGTAGGCAGCCAACTAAAACAGCGGCACAAAAGACTTTAGTGCTGGCAACTGCAATTTCGGGGCCACAGAGTAGTGGAAATGTGATTTGACTGCGCTTGGCAATGGTACTGGTTGTAACGTTGCAAAAAGCAATTATAGGAATTTGTTTTTGTTGTAGTACATCCATACATACCAGGGTATCGGCGGTTTCGCCGGATTGGCTGATAACTATGCCGATAGACTTTTCTGACAAAATTGTTTGTGGTGATAGTTCGCTACTGATATGTGCAATAGTGCGAATGCGTAAATCACGTTCGAAAATTTTTGCTAAAATTAATGCTGCATGATAACTGGTTCCACAACCGCAAATATGAATACAATTAACATCTTTTAATAAATCGTGGAATTGTTTTCGTAAAGAGGTAATGTTTTTGTCTGTATGATATTTTGTGAGAATTGCTTGCAAAACCGCAGGAATTTCGTTGATTTCTTTTTCCATATATGTAGAAAAACCGTTTTTATCAGTGGCAATAAATGATTGATAAAATGGTTGCCATTTTCTAGTGACCGGTTTTGATTGGTTGTAAAATTTAATTTCGTTATTAGTAATTTCGCAGGTGTCTAAGTCTTCTAAGATGATAATTTCGGTGGTATTCGAAGGGAGGGCGAGGGTATCACTGGTGATAAAAATTGTTTGTTCATTATTTCTACCAATGTAAAGCGGAAGATTGCCTTTTTTAGCCAAGAATAATTCAGTTTCACTGTTTCCTGTTGCGCAAAAAACATATTGTCCTTGTAGATAATTATGTATATTGTGTTTGTTATGATGTAATAAATACAATATATTGGGGATTACTTCTGTATCAACAGGTGTTCTTAAACTGATATTGTTCATTGCTAAAAAATCGCAACAGGACTGGTAATTCTCAATAATGCCATTATGTACAACTGCAATTTCGTCGTTAAAAGATAGATGTGGGTGAGAGTTTTCTTTAGTAACTGTTCCGTTGGTTGCCCAGCGTGTATGTCCAATGCAAATATTAGTTTTAGGCGGGTTTTTTAATTTTTGTGCTAGTTGACTAATGTCGCCAACTGATTTGATGACTTTTATTGAATTGTTTTGAAGATTATTGTCGGTGTGGTAGGCGATGCCGGCGCTGTCGTAACCACGATATTCTAATATCTTTAGTCCTTGTAAGGTGTTTTCAATTAAATTTTGTGATTGCTGACTGATGCAGCCGAAGATTCCGCACATAATATTTTTTATGTTGTAAGTTTTTAAAACGTTAATGGGTTTATTTTGTTTGTTAATTTAATCTTTTTCTGATAAATATAGTTTTATGGATTTATTAAAACCGAGTGACTATAAAGTTGAAATTTCGGCACGTCATGTTCATTTATCGCAGGCTGATTTTATTACGTTGTTTGGTGCTGATGCTGAAATGCAAAATTTAAAGGACTTAAGTGTTAAAGGAGAGTACAAATCGGATAAAACGGTTACGGTTGTCGGGCCTAAGCGTAATTTAGAAAGAGTAGTAGTTTTGGGTCCTTGGCGTAAACAAACACAAGTTGAAATATCGCTTACAGATAGTTTTA
>JAFUJE010000097.1 GCA_017473795.1 Clostridia bacterium | reverse complement strand
CTTTGGGGAAGTTTGGATTTTGCTACGGCTACTTTAGTAGGTTTGGATATTAACTGGGATGCAATCCAAGAAATTTTATTAGCAGAACAAGAAAAGCAAATGACTCCGGCGGAAAGTCAGTTAATTTCAACTGCGAAACAATTACGTAATGTAGCCAGTGTTTTGGCTTTCTCTGAACGCATTATAACTCGTTTACGCCGTAAGGCGGTGGATAAGGAAATGATTAACTTGATGATTCAAGGTTTCGAAACTTTGTTGGCACAAGTAATTAATCGTGGAATTGAAGTACCGGAATTGGACGGTGCCGAAAATAAGAAAATCATGAAATTAAAAACTGTCGATGCAATTATTGATTTTGCAAATCATTTATTTGTTTTAGGGAGATAATATAAGATGAAAGTTTGTGTGTGTGGTGGTACCAATCCGGCGACCAACGTAAAGTTTACTGAGTGCGTGCGTCGTATTGGTGAGTTGTTTTGTGACCATGATATCGAATTAATCTGGGGTGGTAATAAACATGGTGTTTTGGCAGTAATTCACCAAGTGTATATTGAACGTAAAAAACCGAACACTTTGTATTTACCAAAAACTTACATTGATGATTTAAACGGTATGACAACTGACAAAGTTGTTGTTTTGGAAACAATTGGCGAACGTCAAGATGCAATGTCACACAACAGTGATGCAATCGTTTTTGTGCCTGGTGGAATTGGCACCTTATACGAATTCTGGGCGAGTGTTGAAGCGTTACGTTCGGGTGAAATTAGTGCTAAGTTGTTTTTGTATAACTATGACGGTTTTTACAATAAACAAATTGAATTCTATGATTTTATTAACCAAAATGGCTTTACGAAAACTGGGTTAGGTGGCAGTCCTTATAAAATTAAACCAGAAGATTTATTTACTGTGGTGGATACGCCGGAAGCATTGATGAAAGAATTATTAAAAATTAAAAAATAATACAGACAAAAAGAAGTCCCGGGGGAGGACTTCTTTTTCTTGGCATTGGTTAGGTTTAGCAACATGGGTTGCAACGGAATTTGCACAGAATGTCTTTGCCGAAAACAATGAACAAAATGATTAAGGTGCAAAGATCAAGACCGAAGAAACCGCCTTTCAAGATGACCATCAACAATATAATCATCCATAAAACGTCGCAACTGGTGCTGCATTTCTTGGGTTTTGGTGTTTCGTGGCAATCGCAGTCGTGATGTTTGGAACCCATTCCTTTTAACATTTCATCAAACATTTTTATCTCCTTAATTGCTATGTTAGGACAACCGATGCATCGTTCTTCTGTAAAATTTTGTTGTCCTACGTCATGATATGGAAAGCCAATTTGAATTGTGAAAATATCTTGCATTTTTAGATGAAAAAATGTTATTATAATACTATGGATAAATTTTGGAATATATCAGTAGACTTTTTGGCAAAAGTCAATAATTTCATCCCGTTAGATGCTGTCTTATGGGCAGGTGTCGGGGTAATTGGTATTGCTTTGATTTTGGCAATTACCGGTTGTGCTTTACGCAAACGTTTAGTGCCACAATGGTTAATCTGGTCGTATTTTATTTTTGCGACAATTATCATTTTTGCTCAGGCAAATAATGACATCTTTACCGTTATGGCTAATTTAGAAATTCCATGCTTGGTAGTTTTGGTTTGTTACTTATTACGTTTGGTTTTCTACCGTCGTCCACGTTATACCTATGTGGAACGTGCTGTTTACAGCCGTGAAATTGATAAAACTCCGGTAGTCAAAAATGTTGCCGAAAATACTGCAACTTCACATGAAGTGGAAAAACCAACCTTGGAAGAAGTTAAAACAGAAATCAAGGAAAACGAAGTAGTAGCAACTGAAGAAGTAGCAGAAGTAGCAGAAGAGGTAGCGCCAGTAACAACTGAAGCAAAGACTGAAGAAAATGAGACAGCAGTCGTAGAAGAAAATGTTGAACCAGCATTTGTTATGCCAGCTATGGAAGACGATGAACCAATTGTTGAAGTGAAAGAAAAAGTTGAAGAAGAAAAAACTGTTGTTGAACCTGTAGTTGAAGAAGTTAAAGAAACTCCAGTAGTAACTCCTGTAGCAGAACCGGTATCTGTTAAGGCAAAACCAGTGGCTCCGGTTGAACCAGTACGTCCGGTAACTCCAGTTACACCAGTACGTAATACAACTACACCATTAACCAGTACGACTCGTACCAGCACGCTTTATACTCCACGCACGACAACGACCACCAGCACAACTGCAACCAGTCGTCCGGCAAGTCGTCCATTAAGTTCGTTTAATTCAACTTTGGGTGCTAATCGTACCACGACCACCAGCACTACGACGACAACTGTACGTCCGACCACAGCAACAGGTGCAAGCAAACCTGCGCCACGTTCGACCGATGAAATCATGGCAGCAATTGAGCGTTTACGTGCTAGCATGAAAAAATAAACAAAAATTAATTAATTTTTGTAATTGTATAACCGTCGACAGTATCATTGATTTGGTAGCCTGCGGCGGTTATTTTATTGCGTAAAGCATCGGCGGTTGCCCAGTCACGTTGTTTTTTTGCCGCTAAACGTTGGGCGGCTAATTCGTTGATTGCGTCAGGAATAATGGTATTTTCTTCAGTTGAGACTGCTGCCGCTAAAGATAAAGATAGGACTTGGTCAAACTCAGCAGTAATCAGTTGGTAGATATCTTGCGAGTTTGGTTGCTTTAAGGCTTGGTGTAACACGGCTAGGGCTGTAGGTGTATTCAAATCGTTGTTAATGGCGTCAGTAAAGGCATGACGTAATTCGTTAATAATTTGTGGGTCGGTTGGGGTAGTACTTGCCTGATGACGGCGCAATGCGGTCACAATGTTACGATAATTTTCACGGGCACCATTTAAGGCGGTGAAAGTGAAATTAAGCACGCTACGATAAATAGTTTGCAACATGAGCAAACGCAAATGCATGGGGTCATAACCTTGATTAATTAAATCGTCTAGGGTATAAACATTGCCAAGGCTTTTGCTCATTTTGCCGCCGTCAATGGTCATGAATTCATTATGGAACCAAAAGTTACACATCTTCTTGCCAGTAGCTGTTTGAGTTTGGGCAATTTCGTTGGTATGATGAACGGGAATATGGTCAACGCCGCCAGTATGAATATCAAAAGGTACTGGTAAGTATTGCATTGATATTGCTGAACACTCGATGTGCCAACCGGGGCAGCCAACACCCCAAGGTGAATCCCATTTTTGAATTGTGTTCGGACTAACAAATTTCCAAAGAGCAAAATCGTTAATATTACGTTTTTCGCCCAGTGCCACACGGGCTCCGCCAAGATTGCCTTCAAGACTGCCTTTGGATAATTGGTAGTAATCGGGGAAAGTTGATGCGTCGAAATA
Source organism: Clostridia bacterium (assembly GCA_017473795.1). Taxonomy (GTDB): domain Bacteria; phylum Bacillota; class Clostridia; order Christensenellales; family UBA1242; genus RGIG8050. The sequence goes on along the minus strand of JAFUJE010000097.1, from coordinate 4,919 downwards.
GATGCCGTCGCTGGTACGATAGGTGCATCCTTTGGCTTCTAGAGTGTTAATTAGGTTAATCATGCCGTCGATGCATTGAGTAGCTGGCACGATGTGTTTGGCTGGGATAACATTTAAACGTTTTAAGTCGTTCATGAAGATATCGGTAAATTTTTGAGCGATTTGTAGTGGGTGTAAACCTAACTTGCGGGCGGTGGTTTCGACTTTGTCTTCGCCGTCGTCGCCGTCACCAACCAAGTGTCCGACGTCGGTAATATTCATAACATCTTCAATTTGGTAGCCGTTAAAGCGTAAAGTCTTTTTTAAAATATCTCCGCAGATATAAGCACGTAAGTTGCCGATATGGGCGGTGTTATAAACGGTTGGCCCACAAGAGTAGATTTGAGCAATGCCGGGTTGAACCGTGGTAAATTCTTCTTTTTGTTTGGACATGGTATTGTAAAGTTTCATATCTCTATTATACGTCATAAGATAAAGTATGGAAAATGAAAAAAGTGATTTAACTTTACTAAATCGGAATCAATTAAATGTTACTGGTGTGAAAAAAATTAAAAGCAGTGAACCAGAACAAATTGTTTTAGTTTTGGCAAATGCAGCGTTGGTGATTGGTGGAACTAATTTGTTTGTTGTGTCGGCAAGTATCCAGACCGGGGAAGTTAGTATCAGTGGTATGGTTAAGTCGTTACGTTATACGGGTGTAACCGACAAACGTAAATTTTCGTTCAAAAATATGTTCCGTTAAGCATAGCCATAGTTGTGTTAGTAATGATGACCAATTCGGCCTTGGTGCAAGTTTTGCAGTTTTTGGTGTTGGTCTTTTTTGTCGTGTTGGTGGTGGCGGTTTGGAGTGCTCGAATTCATTTACCGAAAACAAAGATTGAACCGTTGATTGATATTTTATTGGTCGCAGTTTTATTGGTGTATGCCGTGGGATTGAAAATTATTTTCTCGACATAATAAAACCAGTAGGTTATAATAACGATAACTATGGGGATGATGGCACAACTTCTGGCGGAAGAAGAGTATACTGGCGCTCAGTTTATAAAAGAATTAAGTTGGTTGATTACGATTATCATCAGTATTGCTGGTGCTTTGATGACTTTGTATGCCGTATACATCGGCTATTTGTTTGCCACAGCTTCGGATGAGGGCAAACGTAAAGCCGCCAAAAATCGTTTGATTAAAATCTTAAGTTCAGCGTTAATTATCTTTGCTTTGGCAAGTTGTATTAGTGTGATTAATGTTACTTTTGATAACGCTAAAGTTAATAATCCTTCCGAAAATTCTTCGTTAACAGTTACTGAAAATACATATTTACTTAACAAAGAGAAAACGCCTGTATTAAAATTAGAACAAGGTCGTGAGAATTGTATTCACTTATATGGAGAAAACATTTATATCAAGGATGGCGATTATTTGTCTGGTGCGAGTGTGGTATTTACTGGCTTTTCTTTTGTTGATGGAAGTAATTTGACAAATTACTGTTCTCCCGCCGAACAAATAAAAATAAAGACAGATGTAAGTAAGTTAGAGTATAATTTTTATTGTACCTCTGCCTCTAGTGGTGTGGGTACGATACAATGCTATAAAAAGGATGATAAATATTATGCCATTGCCAGTGCAAGTTTTAATTATGGTAACTTAAAAGGCTGTGTCGTTAAGTTTCTAGTTGAACTTAAAGCAGGAAGAAGATATTGTACGCTTGTGCCATCATTAGGAGAACCTCCCGCAGATTTGTGTGTTTGACGGGGGTTTGGAGGTGTGATAAAATAGAGTATGGAAAAAGTTGATGAAAAAAAATTAATGGACGAAATTTGTGCGGCGATTGCGAAGCAATTGCGTAAGCCGTTGGCTGAAGTGACGGCAAATAAAAAATTGAAAGAAGATTTGAATGCCGACAGTTTGGATTTAGTTGAATTGATGATGAATTTGGAAGAACAGTACAATATCGTCATCGGTGACGAAGATTTGGTTAATTTACAAACCATTCAAGATGTAGCCAATTACATCGCAAAAGTTATGAAATAAAGTTGTGGGCGGACGGCATATGCATAAGTGTGTCGGTCGCAGTAGCATTACTTAGTTTCTTTTTAGGCGGCGGGTTAGTTTTACTCGGTGCCTTTTTTTTATGGCGGTGGAGTTATGCACGGCGTGGTTTTTGGTGGTTGGTGTTATCAGGGATAGTGCCAGTGGGTGTTATGGTTTTAATTGCGGCGGTAAGTGGTGAAGTTGAAACTGCGGTTGGTTTGATTTGGGGAACGGTTGCGACTAATTTAGGTTGGGTCGGTGGTGTGAGTTTGCTGACTGGTTGGCGTTTGGGACATACTTTGCGGGCGGTATGGCTCTGGCTAAGTCTGGTTGTGATTGGTTGTTGTTTGGTATCGGGGAAGGGAACGATTGGTGTTTTTGGTGGCTGTGCTTTATTGGTTGTAGGGCTGATTGCGGTTTGGCAGGCAATAGACAAAAAACAGATAACAGTAAAATGCGACCTGCAAGAAAAAGCAAGGCGGCAAGGGAGTGTTTGGCGTCGCTTTTGTGGATTGGTGTGCGGTGTGTTTGTGGTGCTGGCAGGTATAGGGTTAAGTTGTTGGCAACTGGTAAATATACCGGCGGTATTCGGTATGCCGACTGGGTTATTTGCGGTGGTAGTGATGGCGCCACTTTTCGGGGTGGTTCCTTTGTTAAATTTACGGCGTCAACAGCCTTTACGGGTAATGCGGACTTTGCGTGCGTTGTTATGGGGTAGTTTAATCTTAGTAACTGTAGGGTTGGGATTAGTAGCAATAATTTGCGGAGAAATTCACTTATCATCAAGTATGAAGTTAGTGGTATTACCATGGGTAGCCGGTATGTTATTAGTGGCAATTGCTTCCCAATTTTTGCCCAAAAAAACCACCCGTTGGTGGGGTGGCTTAATTGTCGTTTTGTATTTTGTGTTAATTACCAATTTGTTTTAGAGTGACAGGGCTTGGATTAAAGCCGGAAGGTTGTTTAAAGCAAAATCTGTTTGGGTGCCGGTTAACATGTTTTTAACACGGAAGAAGCCATTGGAAATTTCGTCGGTACCAATTACAGTGGTGTAGGGAATTTGGGTAGCGGCAGCGTATTCAAGGGCTTTGCCAACTTTGGGCTTAGCGGTCCATATCATTGTGGGGATACCGGCAGCACGTAATTGGTTAGCCAGTGCATGACATTGTGGAGTTGTGTTCATAGGAACAATCATTAATTTAATCGGGTTTGCAGTTTGTGGGGCGTTTAACACTGCGGTAATGGGTTCCAAACCAAAGGACATGCCGACCGCTGGATATGCAATACCGGAATTAACAAAGTTAGTGATAATTTGGTCGTAACGACCTCCGCCACCTAAGGAAGAAGTATATTTGCCGGTAGCGTCAAAGACTTCCCAAACAACGCCGGTGTAGACGTTTAAACCACGGGCTAAGGATGGAGTAAATAAACAGTATTGTGCTAAATTTAAAGCGGTTAATTGTGACCAAAGTTCTTTAATTTCGGCAATGCCGGTATTATCCGGTAATAGTTGTTCTAAAGTTGATAAATCAAGTGTTACAGTATCCAACAGTTGGGTGGCTTTATCGGCGGAGAGATATTTATTTAACTCGGTCAAGGTTTCGGCACGAGTAATCTTTTTAATCTTGTCCAAAATGCCAATAATAGCGTCGTGGTTTTGGGTTACACCTAAAGTTTGTAAGATGCCAATTAAAATTTGGCGGTGCCCAATTTGAATTTGTGGGGTAATGCCAAGTTGTAAATAACAAGTAATGGCTAATTCGATTAATTCAATTTCGATGCCACGACTGCCGTCGCCAACGACGTCAACGTCACACTGGATAAACTCACGTAAGCGTCCGGCTTTAACCGGGCCATTACGGAAAACTTTACCAATTTCATAACGTTTGAAAGGTAATTTCAGACTGCGGTTCAGGGCAATGTATTTACAGAACGGTACAGTTAAATCAAAACGCAAGCCAAGGTCACGAGCCCCTTGGTCGGATAGTGAATAAATTTCTTTGACGATTTCGGCTTGTTCACCGTATTTATAAGTTAATAAATCACGGTAATTAAGCATGGCTGTGTCCAGTGGTTGATAGCCATATAATTCAAAATTACGACGTAAGGTATCAGTAATGCGATTGCGTAATGTCATTACTGCGGGGTCAAAATCAGTGACACCTTTTAAATTACGAATTACCATGTTTGCTCCTGTATTGCTTTGATATCAAGTTTTTTGTATAGAACGCTAACTTCGCCCAAAGTAGCGGTTGCTAACCAGTTTTGGACTTTGGCAGTGCCGGTCGGAATAAAGTATTTTAACATATCTGTGGCAGCACGAATGATTGTCACGCATTCCGCAATAACTTGTTGGTCTAAGGTTTTCCATGGTGTGTGGTCACTAAACCATTTATTGCCGAAGGCGACCAATGCCATAGCGGTGGATAATGCTTTACTGCAGGCACCGGCTTCGACTTGTTGGTCAAAGGTTGTGCGGGCTTGCTTAATTTCTTGTTCGATTGTTGGATTTGAGTTCATTGTGGGAACTTTGTTGTCAAATTTGTTTTTAATGAAACTTAAAGTACGGTTGACTAAGTTGCCGTAGTTATCAATTAATTCGCCGTTGACAGTGTACACAAAATCTTCAAAAGAAAAGTTAGCGTCTTTTTTATCGTTGGTGTTACGTAAAAAATAGTAACGAATCATGTCGGTATCAAAGTTATCAATAAGTTGGCGAGCGCTGATGTAGTTGCCAGTCGACTTAGAAATCTTTTTACCATTCATCGTTAAATATTCACTACTGATAATATAATCAGGTAAGTGCCATTGGTGTTTATTTTCGGCCAATAACAAGCCGGGTAAAATCACGCTGTGGAAAGGAATATTGTCTTTGGCGTGGACGTAGTAAT
>JAFUJE010000096.1 GCA_017473795.1 Clostridia bacterium | reverse complement strand
TAAGGCCGCACTAACAACACTATTTATGGTATTAATAATATCTTCTAAATTTCCAACTTCCAACTTAGATAAAGGTTTTAATAATTTATTCATTTTTTTAAAATTTTTCTCCTTTTTTATTTTTAACTGCTTTAATTTTATTATACAAGGGATAACCTGTCAAACAAATTTTTGATAGTTTTTTATTTAAATTTTAAATAATTTACTTTGCCGTTGCTGGTATACAAGCGAATATGGTTGGCATCTTGAGCGAAAATCATAGGGTCACCGGTTGCGCCGTGCGGTTGATACAAAATAGCCAACGGTAAAGTTAAAGATGCTTCGGTTGTCGTTTCCGTATCTTCGTCGGTACTATCTTCACTGGCGGGAACCACGGATATACTGTTTGCCGTTTGATTCAAACCGGCTTTCCAAACAGTATTACCACTTTGGACGTAAATTGTATTTCCATAAACGGCAAGAACTTTATCCACGGTAGCAGTTAACAAACTTTCTTTAAAAATCATATCTGCACCATTAATTTCGTAGTAACGTAATTGGTTATTAATTGTACAAAAACCATTAGCATAAATTTTGATTTCATCAGCGACATTTGTACCCCAGGTAATTTTTACACTGTCTTCAAAATTATATTGATTCATGTTTTCATTAGTAATTAAGTATAAATCTTTAGATGCTTTATCATCGCCATTGACTGGTTGAGCACTAAATACAAATTGAGCATTACCATTGGCTAACGGTGTGACAGCCAAAGGTTTAAAAGTAGTTCCTTCTGTAGCACTACCCTCACTGGCAATTTTTTCCGCCTCTCCGGCTTTAATCGGACAACGATACAAAATATTGCCCAGATTATTATCCGACTCTTCACGTGCTTTAGTGTAGTAAACATAGCTCATGACGCCGCCATAAACTTTGTCCAATGTTTCATTCGTATTCTGCGAATAGTGCGTATTTTTCGGAAAAGTTACATCGACAACATCTTCGGCTAAAGTTGTAACTTTTTTGTCTTTAATGTTTATTTTGTTAATTGCGTTATTTTCGGTTTCGTGCACTAACAAATAAATATCACTAACTGAATCTGCCCAAACGGTAAAGTTATCCGTCGTTAAATCCGCACTTTCCGTCGTATAAATTAAATCGTGGTGTTCACCGTTTAAATCAACACGGAAAAAGTCCAAATAATTTGATAACAAATTACCACGGTTATCATAACGGTTATGTGGTGATACGTAAATTAAAGTTTGACCAAAAACCCACATTGCCGCTTGATCATGTCCAGCAATTTTCGGCACAACAGCTTCGATACCGTTACCTTTTTCACCGATGTTATCCCAATCATTGACACCGACTACAACACTGTTATATCCATCATCGCCGGGTTGCAGTGTAATTTTTTCGCCAGCATCATTAACTGAATTATTGTCATATTCATAAGTCAGAACGGGTTGACTGTCTTCAATCTTTACACGGAAAATTCCAGCATCGTGCATTTTACCATGAGCATAGTATTCATTATCACCGTATTTAATTTCGGTCGTAGCAACACTGTCACCGAT
>JAFUJE010000095.1 GCA_017473795.1 Clostridia bacterium | reverse complement strand
CGTATCCAAACGGTGAAAAGCAAATAACATAATACAAGCAGCAACCTTAGGACCTACGCCTTTAATCTTTAAAAGTTCACGCTGTAATTCCTCGTTTGATAATTTTTGTAATTCAACAAAATTATAATCTTTAAGTTGTTGCACCGCTGTTAATAAATATTCGCTCCGATAGCCGCAACCAAACTTTTTAATATCATCTAAAGTTATCAACTCAAGTTGTTCTAAAGTTGGAAAAGCATGATATCCTATTGATGTTAATGTTCCAAATTGCATACAAATATCATTTATCGTTTTGGTAAATCTTTTAATATTATTGTTAGCAGATATGATAAATGATATGACCATCTCCACAAAATCCGCATTTAAAATACGTATACCACCACCACACTCCAAAGCTTTTGTTAGTTTAGGCGTTGAAATTCTCTTTTTTATTTTTTCATAATCAGTCTTCAAGTCAAAAAACTGATAAAAAAATTTAGCATCATCACAAACAATGATAATTTGCGTTGGTTCTACTTTAATTTCTGCCCAATGATTTTTTGACATAATCAACCAACCATTTTTTCTTTCCCAATAACGAAAAATTTGACCACTATGTAAAATCACATACGGGTCAAATTGCTTTAAATCATGAATAATAATTCTGTGTTCATCAGTGATTGATGCAATCATAATTAAGCGTCTTCTTTAATAACCTCTATACGCTTATCAGGGAATGCATCATAAAATTCAATAACATCGTTAATAAATTGCCGAGCCAAGTGTTGATTCCAAAATCCATCAGCATTTCCCCACAAAGACAATATTTGGTTTTGACACACGAAATCATATAAATTAGCAAAATTCAACCAATTTATAATCTTTAAGAAAATTGATGACAACTTTCCGTCAACGGCGTAATACATTTCATTGGGTACATTAAACAATAAACATTCAATATAGTATCCACGTACAAAATGGATATTTTTGTCCTCACGTTCACTAATTGCAACAAGGTTCTTCAGTAAACGCACCATACGTTTAAAATTACCTTTGGTCATATCATCTTTCATATTGCCATTGACTGTATGCAAATTAGTAAACATTAAAAAATGTTCATCTAATTTTTGGTCATAGACTAATTTACAGCGAATACTGCCGCCATTTTGATTAAAGAATTTATACTTAAAACATGGGAAAATATCTACCGCATGATTTAACGATCCAAAAGCTGGAATCAAAATTGTTGTTGCACCAATAATTGGTTTAACCGCTAAGATTTTTTTTAATTCATTAGCCAAGACTTGTTTAAAACGATTAACATTAAAATAATGAACAAAATCCACAAAAAAATCGTCACGGAATTTTAAATCATCATAAGACATGGTATCGTAATCAAATTCGGTTGTTTTATTAAGTTCTACAATAACTTCAATCTTAGATTGAAACTTCGTATTCGTTTTACACGCATAACAACCCTGTAAATAAATCGAAACATCTTTAGGGTCAAAATATGACACCGCTTGAGATGCATTAACAATCGCTTCTTGTAATTTTTTTTCAATAAAATCAAAATCAGTTTGCATTGTCTGAGATGTAACTTCCGCCGATGCATTATTAATAAATTCTTCTGAAAACCCCAAAATATCCCCCTGTTTTTAGGTTAACAAAACTATTAAAAATTGTCTAGTGAGAAAATTGTTTTAAGTAAAGCGGTATTTATTGTCGCCATACTAAAATCATTATTAGCCGAAACAATATCATTTAAACTTAAAATATTTTGATTAGCCGTGTAAATGATCGCACTAACTAAATCACTTTTTAATGTTGAGTTTTGTGTTTGTAAAACACTCGTGGCACTTTTAATCGTGTTATACAGACTCGTAAGTTCAAGCATTATTTCGTTTATTAATGTATTGTTATTTAACGCAACTCGCAAATTCAACAATTTATCAAACGCCGAACAAACAGCTGTAAATATTTGCCGACATGGCTCAATTACATCTGCAGAAAGATTAATTTTTTTACTTTTAATTTCATATTCACAGGAAGTAGCCTTCGTAAGTAATACACTGTCCTGAATTATGTTTTCGGCATCAACCTGTGTTGTATAAGCCCCTGCAACCCATCTCCACGTTGAATTATCACTAATAACATAAACACCTAAGCCTTCTTTAGCTGCTGCTACACCAGCCTTATAAGCATCCATTTTATCACTATATCCTTGCGTCTGAATTAACCAAACCTTCATAGATGGGGTTTCTAAATTTTTGTTATGTAACTGTTCGCTAAATCCTTTAAACGTAAAACCACGCAAAAATAAAGTCAAAATACTCAACACAATTACCGCCACTAAAAGAATTACAATAATTTTGAAAAAAGAGCGACGGCGACGAGTAAAATGATGTTTTAATTTGTAACCTGCATAAATATCGTCGATACTTATTTTTATTCAGTATAAGTAAAAAGATGTCCGGCAATCTGGATAGTATCACCATCAACTAAACCGATTTTTTTCAATTCATTCATTACACCACGTTGCACTAAACGACGTTGAAAATAACGATTACTTTCCGTATCCTCCAAAACTACGCCCCGAATTAAATTATCAATAAAAGGACCGGAAACTTGATATACACCATTTCCTCCCGAAATTGAAAATTCATTTTTATCAACTTTCTGTTCAAGTACTGTTTCCACAACTAAAGGCTCTGGTTGCGGAATCGTGTTTAAAATTTGCAAGCAAGCATTAAGTAAATCCTGCAAACCGGTATGGTTCAATGCTGAAATCTCGAACACTGGAATATTTTTATCTAACTTAGATTTGAAATTTTTGATTTGTTCTTCTGTTGCACTGTCAATTTTATTTAAAACTACGATTTGTTTTTTATTTTCTAAATCAGCATGATAGTTTTTTAATTCTTGGTTAATTACTTGATAATCACGATATGGGTCACGACCTTCAGTTGCTGCAATATCAATCACATGTAATAAAACACGGGTACGTGAAATATGTTTCAGAAAGTCAATGCCCAATCCTACCCCATCACTGGCACCTTCAATTAAACCTGGAATATCTGCAAATAATAAGTTTTGCCCGCGTACTTGAGCTACACCAATATTAGGATATAAAGTTGTAAATTGATAATTTGCAATTTTCGGACGGGCACGACTAATGACCGATAATAAAGTACTTTTCCCGACATTTGGATATCCTACTATTCCAATATCCGCAATGCAATTTAATTCCAAACGCACACGGTAAGGTTTGGTTTTGACTCCGGTCTTGGCAAAGTTAGGTGTACGACGTGAGGCCGTTGCAAAATGAGTATTTCCCAGACCACCAGCACCACCTCTTAAAGCCAAATACTTTTGACCAATTGTCGTAATATCACATAACAGTTTCCCATTTTCATCTAAAATTTTTGTACCTAACGGAACTTGAATTATTACGTCATCTCCATTTGAACCAGTTTTATTTCCACCCTGACCATTTGCTCCGTCTTGTGCTTTAAACTTTTGGTTATAATGAAAATCCACTAAATTATTTAGGTTATTAGTTCCTTCAAAAATTACATTGCCACCATGACCACCATCACCGCCATTCGGTCCCCCAAACATCGTTAAAGTATCACGGTAAAAAGTAGCTGCACCTGCTCCCCCTGAACCGGCTTGAATTGTAATATCTACACTATCAACAAACATACACATAATATAACAAAATTTCATACAAAAGTATATGGAAATTAATCAAAAAATTATCGAGCGGTTATCCAAACTAAATGACGATGAATTGACTGCCTTATTTACCGAACAAATCCGTATTAAGAAAAAGAATGGCACTTTAGGTGATTTAGAAAAATTAATTCAAGTAATCTCCCCGATGCTAAATGAAGAACAACGCCAGCGATTAATTAAAATTATTCAATCAATTAAAAATCAATAAAGAGGTATTAATGGAAGACGAAACCTTAAATAACGTTTTAAAATTACTCCAAAACACATCTCATGATAACCAAAAATCAAACCAGACAAATAACACATCTAATAATAACGACTTGCAAACATTATTAATAAAGTTTTTGTTGTCTGGTGGATTAAACCAAATATTGAATATTTACAATAAAAACACTAATCAAACACCAAATTCAACCACGGAAAAAGTTAGAACTATCGACTTAAAAAATTATCAACGACTAGACTGAATTTGAATTGAATCATCAATAACATCAAGCACCACATAATGAACTTGCTGAGCAATAATTTGTTCAGAAATTTTATCTTCAACCTGTGTTTGAATTAAGCGACGGATTGGACGTACACCATAATTCTTTTCATAGCCATGTTCAGTAATCCATTTAACAACGGCATCAGAATATTCCATTGTTACGTTAACCGCAGACAAACGTTTTGCCAATTTATCCATTTGAATTTTAACAATTCTTTCAATGTCACTCGGCGATAAAGTATTAAACACAACAACATTATCAATTCGGTTAATAAATTCTGGGCTAAACTTTTTGCGCATACCTTCTAAAATAAATTGTTCTTCTTGTTCTGGCGTTACTTCATAATCAGTAGGGATTTCACTAACACCAACATTTGAAGTCATTACAATTAACGCATTTCTAAACGAAACAACTTTTCCATGTGAATCAGTTAAACGCCCCTCGTCCAAAATTTGCAATAACAAATTATAGATATCACTGTGCGCTTTTTCAATTTCATCAAATAGCACTAAACAATACGGATTATGACGGACACGGTTACATAAATTAGAGCCATCTTCATACCCAACATACCCCGGCGGCGCACCAACAATCTTACTAACACTATG
>JAFUJE010000094.1 GCA_017473795.1 Clostridia bacterium | reverse complement strand
TGGTAAATAAATCGTGCACGTTTTCTCGTGTTAATGTTTTAATGGATTTTCCGTCTATTATGATATCTCCACCATCGATATCATAAAATTTCATTAATAAATTAACTAAAGTCGTTTTTCCAGCGCCAGTTGGTCCAACTATTGCAACTTTTTCTCCAGGCTTAACTTCACAACAAAAATCCTTAATTATTAATTCATTAGGTCGATAACCAAATTTAACATTTTTAAATGTAACCATGCCTTTGGCTTTTTGAGGATCAAGATATTCTGTGCAGGTATTTTGTGATGACATTTCTTTTTCGTTTAAAAATTCAAAAACACGTTCAGATGCAGCAATACCTGATTGTAACCTTGTTAGACATTGCGAAATCTGTGACATTGGGTTGGTAAATAATCGCACATAAATGATAAAAGCAAAAATCGCACCGACATTGATCATCCCGTTAATACATAAGATTGCACCAACAATCGCAACAGCCAAATATCCTAATTCACCAACAAACCCCATAATCTGTGGCATTAGGCTACCGAAAAATTCACTCATTTTATTGCTTTTATAAAGTTTATTATTTAAATCGTCAAAATCTTGGGTGATTTTATCTTGTGCATTATAAGCTTTAATAATATTATGTGCTCCGTAAATTTCTTCAATATGGCCATTAAGTTCGCCTAATTCGATTTGACGACGGATGAAGTATTTATGTGAAGTACGTAAAATGATAACAGTAAAAATCATACCAATCATTGATGCTGCAATAGCTGTTAAGGCCATAATCCAGTTTGTAACAAACATCATTACTACGGACCCTAATAACAAAGCGGCAGCACTAAAGAGCGTGCCTAATGAATTCGAAAGCGAATGTGCTAATGTATCAACGTCGTTAGTAACACGAGAAAGTAAGTCACCACTAGTGTGTGTATCCATGTAAGACAATGGAATACGGTTAATTTTTTTAGAAATTCCACGCCGCAAACTTTGGGCAAATCGATTTGCCGTGGTTGCCATTATAAATTGTTGTACCAAAGAAAAAATAGCACTTAATGCGTAGATTATTAATAAGATAATTGCGATTTGCAATATGGTTCCCAAATTAATGGGATCAGGGTTAGGATTACTTCCTGATGGTACACCCGCTGAAATTGTATCAGTTAATTCAGATATTTGGTTTGGACCAATTATTGATAAAATAGATGAAGCAATAGCTAATAAGATAGCAAAAATTACAGCCACTAAAAACGGTTTTAAGTAAAATGCAATATCTTTAAGTGCTTTTTTCATGTTCTTTGGCTTTTGTCCCACAACTGGGCCATGACCAAATCCACGACGTTGTTTTTGTTGTTTAATCTCAGCCATCTAATTCCTCCTTACTTAACTGAGAATAAGCAATCTCTTGGTAAGTTTTACAGTTTCTTAATAATTGCTTGTGCGTTCCAATACCCACACATTCGCCTTTTTCTAAAACTACAATTGTATCAGCGTTCATAATGGTCCCAATACGTTGCGCTACAATTACGTTAGTAGCATCTTTTGTATGTTTTTTTAATTCAGTACGTAATTTATAATCGGTAACATAATCTAAAGCCGAAAAGGAATCATCAAAAATATAAATTTCCGGATTACGAACAATTGCCCGAGCAATTGACAACCGCTGTTTTTGTCCACCAGAAAGATTAGTTCCTCCTTGGGCAACATATCCATGGTACCCATCAGTCATGTTTTCTACGAAGTTTGTACCTTGCGCAATAGCAACGGCTTGTTTAATTTGTTCTTCCGATATTGCAGCTTCTCCATTATCTCCGAATGCTACATTATCGCTAACAGTACCAGAAAGTAACACGGCACGTTGTGGCACATATCCAATTTTATTATAGAGAGTATTTAATTGATAATCTTTAATGTTGATACCATCAATCAAAATTTCGCCTTGAGTACAATCATAAAAGCGCATCAATAAATTAACAATAGTCGTCTTGCCGCTTCCTGTTGAACCAATAAAAGCCAAGGTATCCCCCATTTTAGTTTTAAATGAGATATCTTTCAACATCAATTCATCTGAATCGGGATATTTAAAACTAACATTGCGAAACTCAATTACACCTTTTAATTCATCATTTCCAACACATTTCCCATCAACAATACTATTCTTTGTATTCAGAACTTGATTGATACGTGCAGAAGAAACGCTGGCACGTG
>JAFUJE010000093.1 GCA_017473795.1 Clostridia bacterium | reverse complement strand
GAACAACAATTTAACGAAAAAGTACAAGGTGTTGATGAAAAACTGATGGCAAGGTATCGTGCCGTACGTAAAAGTAAAGGTAATGATGTAAAAGATGTGGTTGTGCCTTTGACTGGCGATCATCGTTGCCAAGGTTGTTTTATGGACGTACCAGTTGCAATGGTAAACAAAATTAAAACTAATGGTTGGACAACTTGCGACGAATGCGGCAGGATTATATATCAAGCATGAATAATTTAAGTGATTTCGCAGTATTTTATCAAAAAATTACGGGAACGACCTCTCGTTTAGAGAAAGAGGCCATTTTAAAAAGTTATAAAGAACATGATGGCGTCAAAAATGTTTTACATTTTTTATTTAATCCTTTTATTGTCACTGGAATTAGTGAACGTAAATTAACTAAAAAGGTTAATATCTCAGGGTGTAAATGTGAAACTTTGTGCGAGTTGTTAGATTATTTTAAAATTCATAATACTGGACGAGATGAAGACATTGCCGTGTTAAAAAGATTTACAGCAGAATTAAATGAGACACAGGCTACATTGGTTAATGGAATCATAAAAAAGGATTTAACTTTAGGTGCCAGTGAAAAAACCTTAAATAAGGTATTTGGGGCAGGTTTTGTGCCATCTTTTGATGTAATGCTGGCTGAAAAATACGTGGAAAATGTAACTTTTGTGGAAGGTAAGCGTTTTATTATTACCGAAAAACTTGACGGTGTACGGTGCATGTTAATCTTTAATGATGCTGGGGAGCCAACGTTTTTCTCTCGAGCAGGCAAGTCATTTGACGATATGGTGGAATTGGCTCAGGAAGTTAAGCAATTAAACCCGCAAATGGTTTATGACGGTGAATTGTTGTTAGGTGTCGATGAATCAATTAAAAGTGCTGATTTATACCGTATGACAGTAAAAGTTACAGCTAAAGATGGGACTAAGACAGGGCTGGTTTATAATGTGTTTGATGCTTTACCGAAAACGGATTTATTGAAAGGTGAATGTGCAATACCTTGTGAGCAACGCAAAGCACAGTTAAGTGCGGAATTGAAAGCATTATCTTTGGCTCACGTCAAAGAAGTCCCGATTTTATATGCGGGTGATGACTTGAAAAAAATTGATTTATTATGTGATGAATACACAGATAAGGGGCGTGAAGGGGTTATGGTAAACGTAGCCGATGCGCCTTATGAGTGTAAACGTACTAAAAATTTATTGAAAGTAAAACGTTTTAATACGGCTGATGTGCGTGTTTTGAACTGGGAAGAAGGGACTGGCGCAAATAAAGGTAAATTGGGTGCTGTAATAGTTGAATTTATCGCTCCTGACGGTAAAAAGTATACTTGCAAAGTTGGAAGTGGTTTTGAAAAAGAAGAACGTGAATATTTCTTTGCTGACCCGCAAAAAATTGTAGGGCATATTATTGAAATTGGCTATTTTGAGGTTTCACAAAATCAAAAAGATAACGGTTATTCGTTGCGTTTTCCAACTTTCAAATGTTTACGTGATGATAAAAATGAAATTTCAATGCATTAATCGAAATTTCTTTAAAATCTGTTTGGTGGCTTAAATAAATAATGTTATAATAAAAATTATGATCTATCCCAAAATTGAAGACTGTATTGCAAGAGCAGAACAAAACAAATACGTTTTGGCTACCATGGTTTCAAAACGTGCTAAGGATTTAATTACTCGTAATGCGGGGCAAAATGTGACTGGGAAAGAAAAACAGATTTCTTCTGCTATGCGTGAAATTGTTGACGGAAAAATTATGCCAACGACTACCGTTAACCAAAATTCACGCAGTAAATAAAAATGAAATATGCTAAAGTTATTATTGATGCGGTTTTAACCGATAATTCTGCATGGGATTATTTGATTCCAACGGGTTTGAATGTCGTGCGTGGATCGTGCGTTGTTGTTCCTTTTGGTAAAAGGGATATTGTTGGTTTTGTTATTGATGTAACTGACAAGACTGATGTGCAGCCTGAGTTATTAAAAGCAGTGCATGGATTGGCAACAGATTTTGTGATTAAAACCGAATTATTGGATTTATTGCCACAGATTTGTGAACGTTTTAAATTACGTGCTATTGACGTTTTAAAATTATTTATACCTAGTGCGGTACGCACCGGAAAACCCAAACGTAATGGAATGCGACGAGTGCCAATTAGTTTGGAAAAATCTGATAAAAAAGTAGTGTTAAATGCGGAACAACAGCATTGTGTGGATACAGTATTATCACACCCTGATAAAGTTTTTTTGTTGAAAGGTGTTACGGGGAGTGGTAAAACCGAAGTTTACATGAATATTATTGAAAAGGTTTTAACGGCTGGCAAAACGGCATTAGTGTTGGTGCCGGAAATTGGCTTAACACCACAAGTTTTAGCAAATTTCAAGGCTCGTTTTGGTGATATTGTAGCAATGCTACATAGTAAGTTATATGGCGGTGAACGTTTTGATGAATGGTTACGGGTAGATCAAGGCACAGCTCGAATCGTAATTGGTGCACGTTCGGCAGTATTTGCTCCTTTAGAAAATATCGGTGCCATCATTATTGATGAAGAACACGATGGTAGTTATCAAAGCGATAGTAATCCTCGTTATCTAACACATGATATTGCTATCATGCGGGCTCAATGGCATGGTTGTCCGGTGGTTTTAGGATCAGCAACACCTTCTGTGCAGAGTTTTTATTTGGCACAACAAGGTGTTTATCAGTTATTAGAACTCCCGAAACGTGTTAATAATGTTCCGTTGCCAAAAATTGAAATAGTGGATATGGCTTACGAAATTCGTTCGGGAAATGGAGGAATTTTTGGTACTGGGGTATTATCAGAATTGTTGCAGACTTTGCGTAATGGTAACTCAGCAATGGTATTTTTGAATCGTCGTGGTTATTCACAAACAGTACGTTGTTTGCAATGTGGTTGGAATGCAAAATGCGAAAATTGTGACGTTTCGATGGTTTATCATAAGGATGATGAACAATTAAAGTGCCATTATTGTGCGGCACGTATGTCATTTCCTTCTCGTTGTCCGCAATGTGGCAGTACTTATATAAAGCACGGAGCGATGGGAACACAAAAAATTTGTGCCGAGTTGCAAAAAATGTTAGATCATGCGGGAATGACAGTTCCGGTTTTGCGTATGGATACAGATAATACTCAGGCTAAAGGTGCTTTAGTTAAAATTTTAGAGGAGTTTGCTAATACAACTCCTTCGGTTTTGGTTGGGACACAAATGATTGCTAAGGGGCATCATTTCCCTAAGGTTAGTTTTGTCGCCATTGTCAATGCTGATGGTGGGTTTGTGGCGGATTATCGTTCG
>JAFUJE010000092.1 GCA_017473795.1 Clostridia bacterium | reverse complement strand
GCATAAGTTATTTAACTCCACCAAAGATTCTTCACCTTCCAATTCTAAGTCGCCGGTAAACAAATAATATTTCGCCGAGTTTTGTATAATTTGACAACACACAGAATGATTATTTTCATTCGTTGTTTGTTTATGATAATAAATTTGATCAAGAATCTCTAACTGAATGTTTTTTTTCTATATCGTAAATTTTCTTTGCTCCGTTAACATTATCAACACATTCCTTAGCTGTATACACCTCTGCCCCACAACGTGTCTTTAATTCATTCAACTCCCGCTGAAAATTTAAATACATAACAGTTTCTGCCTTACCTGCTTCAACTTGGGCAAAATGAATCACAGTTTCAACGTTGTAAATATCGAAAAGGCTTTCTTTATTTTCAGAAGTAGCGAAACCAGCGTAATGATCTTCATGTGCGTGTGTAACAATAACATATTCAAGTTTATTATCTTCGACATATTGATTAAGATAATTTTCTATTGTCGGTATAGAACCAGCTGTCGAACCCGCATCAATTAAAATATCAGTATTACCTGCTTTAATAAAAGTACAATCACCGGTAGATTTATTACCCAATTCTAAAAAATGAATTGATAATTCTTGATTTTTAACAACATTAACATCAATACCACCACTGTTAATGTTTGATAAAATTGTATAACCACTATAAAGTCCACCAATTACAACTATCACACATAACAAAAGATAAATAATTGTTTTTATTTTTCTTGGGCGATGGTAAACCACTTGGCTTCTTCTAATGTGTCCTTTACTTTGTTTAGTTCTACGATAACTTGGTGCCATTATAAATTACTATAACACTGAAACCATTTAATCGCCAAGCAAACAAAAAAAAAGATTGTGTTTGACTCAATCTTTTAATTAAATAAATTAAAACAAAATATTAGTTACTTGTTTGACTGGATTGCCCAGCCTGATTCGAAGTTGATGACCTTTGCGAAGTTGTACTTGGTTGTTTTTGAGTTTTTTTAGTGCGCTTTTTGCGACTAAATTGGGTACCTGTATCTTCAATCCAACCAGCAAGGCTGCTACTCATTTCAATAAAAGCCTCTTTAATACCCTTGCCGATTTTTTTCATAGCATTTTCTTTCTTAGTTTTTTTTGCTGTGGTTGTTTTTGCTGTGGTTGTTTTTTTGTGGTTTTCCATGACCTTATTATGTGTCGGTTGTATCAAAATATACATATACTTGCATAAAAAAAATTATGATAAATGAATCCGACTTTTACGAAAGCAATGCAGCTAATGAATTGGTTGAGGCTTATCAAAAAGAAGCTTTCAAAGGCAAAACAAATGATTGGCTTTTTTTAATTTGCTTATTTTTAACACTGTTATATAATTAATTAATGAGTAAAATACAAAAGTTCATTCAAATGGAAAACAAAAGGCAATGGAGCAAAATTAATTTAATTGCTAGTGAAAATATTGCCAGCAAAAATGTAATGCGTGCTATGGGTAGTTGCTTGACAAATAAATATGCAGAAGGCTATCCGGGGGCACGTTATTATTCTGGTTGTGAAGTTGTTGATCAAGTCGAAAATTACTGTCGAGAATTGGCTTGTAAATTATTTGAAGCCGACCATGCCAACGTACAACCACACTGTGGCTCTTCAGCTAATATGGCTGTTTATTTTGGGCTGTTGAAACCAGGAGATACGATTTTATCAATGTCTCTGGACGCAGGTGGACATTTAACGCACGGTGCAAAAGTTTCTTTTTCAGGTAAAATTTATAATGTTGTTAACTATGGCTTAGACGAAAAAGGAGTTCTAGATTATAAGAATTTAGAAAAATTAGCCAAAGAGCACAAGCCACAAATTATCGTTGCTGGTGCCAGTGCTTATAGTTTAGTCATTGACTTTGAACGTATTGCCAAAATAGCAAAATCAGTTGGTGCCTACTTCATGGTAGACATGGCGCACTTTGCTGGATTAGTTGCAGCTGGACTATACCCTAACCCAATGAAATGGGCCGATGTTGTCACTACAACTACTCATAAAACTTTGCGAGGTCCACGTGGTGGTATTATTTTATGCAAAGAAGAATTTGCCAAAGCTATTGATAAGGCGGTGTTCCCTGGTTCTCAAGGCGGTCCTTTGATGCACGTGATTGCTGCCAAAGCGGTTTGTTTGGAGGAAGCTTTTACTTCCGAATACCGTCGTTACATGGAAAAAGTCGTTCAAAATACTAACTATTTATGTGAAGCGCTAAAAAAAGAAGGCATCAAAATTATTTCCGAAAAAACACAAACTCATTTATTTTTAATTGACTTACGTGATACAAAAAAATCAGGTCGTCAAGTGCAGGACGAACTGGAACAAAAATATGGCATTGGTACTAATAAGAATAAAATTCAAGATGACCCACGCACCGCTATTGAAACCAGTGGCGTACGCATTGGATTGCCATTTATTACAAATTTAAAAAAGGTTGACCGTCGTGTTTTAGATGAAATTAAAGATTGCATCGTATCTGTTATTCTAGATAAACCAGAGCCAGTTTTAAAATATATACCTAAAATTTTTAGATAATTTTAATTAAAATTTATTATTCATGATTTGATTGACAATCTTTGCATTCAATTTTCTGATAGCAATTTTCGACTAATTCGTCAAAGTTTAGTTTTTGCTCTTCTGCTTTTACGGTGGCTAAGTTTGGCTTGATTGTTGGGTGCGATGGAACAAATACCGTACAACAATCTTCATAAGGCAAAATACTTATTTGATAAGTTCCAATTTGTTTAGCAATGTGTATAATTTCGTCTTTATCAAAACAAATTAATGGACGTAAAATTGGTAATTGTTTAACCACAAAGTTATTACTGGTAATACCTTGAATTGTTTGACTGGCAACTTGTGCTAGATTTTCGCCAGTAATAATACAATTTGCTTCATGTTCAATCCCAATTTTTTCTGCCAAAGCAACCATAAACCGACGCATTAACGTAATGGTATATTCATCATGACATTTCTTTTGGATTTGAGAACCAATCTCCGTAAATGGTACAACATATAATTTACCTGAATTACCAAAAAAATTTACTTGACGGCAAAGTGAAACAACTTTTTGTAAAGCAAGTTCACTGGTATAAGGCGGCGTGGTAAAATGCACAAAATCAACAGCCAGTCCCCTTTTCATTGCCAAGAAAGCGGCAACTGGACTATCAATACCACCTGAAATTAAACAAACAGCACGACCAGAAACTCCGACCGGTAAACCGCCCAAACCACGTTCAATCCCAGTTGAAACATACGCCACACCATTATGACGGATTTCAATCTGCACAACTGTATCAGGAGTTTGCACGTCAACTTTAGCCTGTGGGTTTTGTTTTAAAATAACATCGCCGCACTGTGGAGCAAAAACTGGACTTTTTAATGGAAAGTTTTTATCTGCACGATTGATAACAACTTTAAAAGTACCATTAATTTTAATTGTTTTTAAGTAGTTTAAGATATCTTCCGGGCTTTGAAAATTTACCGCCTCGCAAACACGAATTCCCGTTAGCCCAAACACTTTTTTTAGTTGCGCTACAATTGGTTTCGAATCTGTATATTCAGTAACTACAACACGTGTGTCGGTAACCTCAGCCTTTACTTCTTTAGGTAAAACTTGCCGAATATTTTTCATTAACGCACGCAAGAAAAAGCCACGATTCGCACCTTTTAAATGTATTTCCCCATAACTACATACGATTACGCTCATTTATTTTTTCGTGCCTCAATTTTTGAAAGAATTTTTTCTGCTTTCTTTTTAAATGGATTGTCTAAATAAAAATCAAAGTCATTTAAAACTTGTTCTAAATTTGAACCATTGTCTTGGTTTAATAATTGAAAAAAATCATTTTGCATATCTTGGTCATCGGCTGACAAAATATAGTTCAATAAATTAGCCAAACTGATTTCCGGATTATAATTTGCATTATAACGTTCAGCCGAAATTTTAGTTGCCAAGTTTTTAATTTGCTCTAATTTTTGAGCCGCACTGTCATCTTGTAATTTTATAGCAGTTTCATTAAGTTCAATGTTTTCAAGCGACTCTGTTTCTAAATAATTTGCATTCCCAGATTCTAAATCCGTTTCAACAACTGTGTTTACAGATACTTGTTCCACACCGCGTTCAATACTCTCTTCTACCGGATTTACCACATAAGATTTTGGAAATGGAATAATCAATGACTCAAATTCTTGGTCAAATTCATCAATTAACTGATTTAAATAACTGCTTCTCATTTTGTGATAACTTCCCCTTTTTGTTCAATATTAATAATACCACACCAACGACCACTAATGCAATACTTAAAACAAAAGAAACTCGGTTTAAGACAAAATCTGCCGTTGTTCCGGGGAATAAAAGACTATCGGTTCGCAAGGGTTCAATC
>JAFUJE010000012.1 GCA_017473795.1 Clostridia bacterium | reverse complement strand
TTTTGGTTAGATTTAACCAATGCGTTATTGCCAAGTATTGTGATGATTATTGCCGGAATTATGAATTTATTTATTCCCCGTATTATTGATAATGATAATTCTGACTTCTAAGCAATTCGCCAATTGTGGTGTCATTAACTTTGGTGTTACCCCGTAAATCTTGATAATGATATAATTCGTGCAAGATATCAACATCAGTCTCACCGTTAAATTTTATTTCAGTACAATGTGCTAAGGAAACATCGGCGAGCATTTCCCGTACATCTGTTCCTTCGTAGGTAACCGTTTCATAATTTGTACTTTCTGAACCACTGGCTGGCTTGAATTTTTTTGCAGTGATGGTAATGTTATCGTCCTGTTTTTCAATTGTCATTTCGGTTATAACAGTAGTCGTACGAACTTGGAAATCACGACCAATGGTGTTTGGTAGTAATATCACAGCCAAAGCCAAGAATAATAAAAAGAATTTTTTGCCCCATAAAAAATGTAAAGTACGCTTAATCATTTTCGGTTTAAACCCCTTTTAACCAAAGTTACAACCGCAATCAGTTGCATTCCGAAACGTAAAATTAAGGTTGCTAAAATAGATGTCGCAATGAGCCAATCCAAACTGCCGGTATGGGTAATAAATTGCGCTGCTGTTGTCATGTCAACCAGACCAAGCGTATGGTGTCGACTTAAACTGCCGAATAATAAAATAAATAAAACCATAAAAACAAAGTAGCCAATTCCGCAGAGTAGAGCAGTTAAATTAATGCGCCATAAATCTCGGTTGCTTTTGCGTGTTTCCGAGCCAAAGGCAAGTACAAAAGTTGCCGTTTCAAAAAAACTAAGATGCATGATAGTGGCGGGAAGAATTTGATTAGCATTGCCTTGGATTAAGTCTTGCCAGTTTGCTTTTAAATTGTAGAGTGTTGGAATAATGGCTAAAATTAAACCCAAAACAAAAAACAAACGTAAAATTTCACCGGCACGGAAAATGGCTCGAGGCTTACGGGTTAAGAAAAATAAACCGAGAGCGATTAAAGTAATCACTAAAACTGTAATGCCTAAGTCAGTAAATAAATTAGTGTAGGCCAAATGATAAACTTGAACGGCAGTAATCACAATTTCAACGGCCATAATTGGAATCAGTACCCAACAAAGTCCACGAAAAAAATTTTTGTGTCTTTCGTTGCATTTTAAAATTAAACAGGCGAGTGCGACTAACAAAATTTCAAACAGGATACCCAGTCCAGCGGAGACCCACGCCCAATTTCCGGCGGCGGTTGCCAGCGCTGATGGTAAAGTTAACACTTTAATGCTAATACTGTATAAGAAATATCCGGTACAAAATTGTCGGAGATTGATGTCTTGGTGTTGGTGAAAGTCGCTCATTTTTCGCCCTCCATGGGTTGTTGTCGAATCGGATTACGATTTGGAATGCTGCGGGGGCGTTCAATCATTTCGGTAAATGGTACTTTGTTCAAAGCATCTTTTTGGTCATCCGGAATGTAAGGTGTAAACGGTGCTAAGTATGGTGCTCCGTAATGGTCAATCCCGGCAGTGTACACCAGTAAAACAATAAATCCGGCAACTAAACCGTATAAGCCTAAGAAACCACCGACTAGACAAAAGATAAAACGCAAAACGCTAATTTGCGCAATCATGTTAGGCATAATATAAGAAGTAATACCCGAAATCGCAACGACTAAAACGGTTGGTGCGGATAACAATCCTACGGTAGCGGCAACTTCACCCACGACAAAAACCGCAATGATACTGATAGCTGAGCCTAAGTGCTTTGGCATAATCAGGGTTGCTTCGTAAATAATTTCAAACAACAAAATTACAATTATCATTTCAATAATGGGCGGGAACAAGTCGTTGCCTGTTGCATTGGCGATTGATTCTAAAGTTTTTAACGGAATAATGGGTAGGTGGTATAAACTGACAGCCAAGAAAAAGCCGGGTAACAAAATAGCAATCAAGCCACCCAGCAAGCGAATGGTTCGCTTCATTGTAACCCCAGCATTCCCACTGTAATAATCATTACTATTTTGAATGTTCTCCAAAAACAAGTGCGGAATTGTTAGGACGACGGGACTGCCGTCCACAAAAATTGCAATGCGACCTTCTAACAAGCGAGACGCAACGATATCGGGTTTTTCTTCGGAAGCGGCGGCTTTGTATAAAGCAATGCGGTCGGGATGTAAAGCCTCGCTAATGTATGAACTGTCAATAATTCCGTCGCAGTTAATTTTTTTTAAGCGTCGCATTACGGTTTTGATAATTGTCGGGTCAGCAATGCTATTAATATAAGCCACTGTAACTTGGGTTTGTGTGTATTTCCCAATAGTCAAAGAACGCAGTTGAAAATCTTCATGTTTGATACGTTTTTGAATTAAAGCGAGGTTTGTTTGAATATTTTCCACAAAGCCTTCCCGTGGACCCAATAAAACCTGACCAGTTGGTGGTTCAGTTAATCCACGTTGTGGCGGTGTTTGCTGTTCTTTGTCAGACATATGGATAATATTTGCATTTTTTCAAAAAAAATTATATATTGGTCATATGCATTGGAGTTATGAATTAGCACAAGAAATTTTAAAAAAATATCCTAATCAAAAAGAATATGTTGTCGCCAGCGGTATCTCTCCGTCGGGCAGTGTTCACATCGGTAACTATCGAGAATTTGTGACCCAGTATTATGTTGCGAAGGCTTTAAAAAGTATGGGTAAAAATGCTCGTGAAATTTTTTCTTGGGATGAATTTGACCGTTTCCGTAAAGTTCCCAAGAATTTTCCGGCTGATTATGCGGTACATATTGGTAAACCCTATGTCGATATCCCATCACCATACAGTCAAGGCGAGAGTAGTGCCAAATATTTTGAACGTGAATTTGAAAGCGCTTTACAAAAATTGGGCATGAACGAAATCCCGGTACAAATGATTTACCAAGCTGACGAATACCGTAGTGGGCGTTATGGTCAAGCCATCGCCGAAGCCATTAAAAAGCGTAAAGAAATCTATGATATAATCATGTCTTTCAAAACCCAAGACGGTGACGAAGGCGACCGTGAAAATTATTACCCAGTTGCAATTTATTGTCCGGCTTGCGGTAAAGATGATACTACTGTAACCAGTTTTGATACAAAAACTGATGTTTTGAGTTATCAATGTAAATGTGGGCACCAACACAGTGTTGATGTTAAAACTGCGAACAATATTAAATTGGTTTGGAAAGTGGATTGGCCAATGCGCTGGCAAGCTGAAAACGTTTGTTTTGAAGCAGCCGGAATCGACCACCACAGCGAAGGTGGCAGTTACGATGTCAGTTCCCGCATTGCCCGTGAAATTTGGGGTATTGAACCACCTGTTTCGACTTGCTATGCGTGGGTGGGTATCCGAGGTTTAGGCAATATGCACAGCAGTACTGGTATCAACATTACACCTGACCAATTATTGAAAGTTTACGAGCCTGAAATTTTACGCTACCTGTATGCTAAATATCCGGTTGGCGACGCTTTTGATTTTGGATTTGATGATACCATCATCCGTCACTATATGGAGTTTGACCGTAATTTAGAAAAATACTTGACTGATCCTGAAAGTATGCCTGAATATGATCGCTCGGTTTTTGATTTATGTTTAATGCCAAATAGTAAAGGGGGACGTGTTAGTTTCAGTACTTTAGCAACCGTGGCACCTTTAACTGGCTTTAATCAAGAACTAACCTTGAAAATGTTAAAGCAAGCCGGGATTACTGTTTTGGGTAATTTTGAAGAACGTTTTGCCAAAGTAAAATTCTGGTTGGAAAATTATCAGCCTGACCGTATCTATAAATTATTACCGGAATTCAATCATGCTTATTACAATACTTTAACCGATGAACAAAAAGCAGTATTGGCAAAGTTGGCAGATTTCTTAAAAACTACACACAGTGAAAGTGAAATTCAAAGTTTCTTATACCAAATTATTAATGACCCGAATTTGACCAAAAAAGAAAATCAACAACGTCAACAAACTTACTTTAAAATTTTCTATAATATGTTGTTTGGCCGTGACGCTGGTCCTCGTTTGTATTTATATTTGGCAGTCGCAAATTCAGAAGACTACTTGAAACTCTTGCAAGAAAAGTAAATATTGTTTATAATATTGATTATGAACAATAAAGAAATTCGCAAATATGATTTAATGGTACAAATTGGTAACCAAGGTGGTGCATTGGCTTTGAAAGAATTGGCCGGCCTTGATTTTAACTTGGCGGTTGATTTGTGGGAATACAAATTAATTAAAAATATCAACGCTTTTGCTGGTGATGATATTTTTGCTATTTTGGAAAATGTTTCCGAAAGCAAATTGCGTGCAGCGGTATTGGGTAATGCGGCCTTGCTAAAATTAATTTACGGTACCAGCGAAGACAGTTGTACCGGTGCAAACTTGCAATTTTTAGCATCTTTAATTGTTGCTTCAAAAATCAACGAAGCCGAAGAAATTTTAAAAATGGTAAAAAATAATCCAACTGGGGATTTTGCCGAACGTATGCGTGCGGTGGTCGATGCCGTGTTCAGTTTGTCTATGGGTAAAACTGGCACCAAAAAAGCAACCTTGAACCACAAACAAACCATCTTGTTGTTCGACTTCGTTTCCAAAATGAAAACCGGAACCACGAAAAACTTGTTAACCCAACGCTTGAAAGAACTATAAACAATAGTTCTTTTTTTTTAGTTTTGTTTACGTAAGTGAATCAATAATACAGTAATGTCTGCCGGAGTAACGCCCGAGATGCGGGCTGCTTGTCCTACGTTTAAAGGTTTAACTTGGTTTAATTTAATTTGCGATTCACGACGTAAGCCAGCCACTGTTTCGTAATCCATGTCGGGTGAAAGTAGGGTGGCTTCTTGGCGTTTGATTTCGTTAATTGCAGATTGTTCACGGTTAATATAACCGGCATATTTTATTTCTGTGGTGATTTGGTCCAATAAATCTTGCGGTTCGTTAGCAATAAATTCGCTGAGTGTGTGTTCTTGTTTGGCAACTTCTTGACGAATTTTTGGGGTAACCATTTGACGGATTTTTTCTAAGTGTGTTTGTTTTTCTGTGAAGACTTGGAAACGGTGGTCATCGACCAAGCCCATTTCACGACCGATTGGTGTTAAACGTGCATCGGCATTATCTTGGCGCAATGATAAGCGGTATTCGGCACGTGCCGTAAACATGCGGTAAGGTTCCAAAGTCCCTTCTGTGGTTAAGTCATCAATTAATACCCCGATATAAGAATTGGTACGTGATAAAATTAACGGAGTTTGCTCATTTATTTCACGGACAGCGTTGATACCCGCCACTAAACCTTGGGCAGCCGCTTCTTC
>JAFUJE010000091.1 GCA_017473795.1 Clostridia bacterium | reverse complement strand
ACCACCACTGCAATCGTACTGTGATCAACAATAACTTTACGGGTGCCAATCTCGGCAGCCTGATCAAAAGGAATTTCAACATCACTCCACGGAGTTTTAACATTGCGAATGTGCCCGTTATCCTCAATGCCACTAACACCATCAATCATATAACCGACACAATCAATTAAACGCACCCGCATGCTGGCATCGCCGACTTTAATGCCGACTGCACGACTGGGCACAAATTTAGGCTGAGTCGTCATAACCGCCGTACCATCCGCTGCCTGAGGTAATTCATCAATTACCCTTTGTTGTTCATAACTATTTTCGATATTAGGAATCGCCAACTGTTGCATGAACTTGGTAATAAAAGTCGATTTACCGCAACGTACGGGACCAACTACCCCCAAATAAATATCACCATTTGTACGGGTCGCAATGTTTTCAAAAACCTCATTATTCATAGCCATGATTATGAATGATCATTTAAGGTTATAACTTTATTTTAAAAATTATTTTACTTAGTTTCGTCAGTTTGATTTTCTGAATGACTAACGACGGTTTCCGTTTGTTTTTTCTTTAAAACAAATTTATTTTCCTTCCCACTAAACAAGCGGACAATATTGGAACGATGCGAAAATAAAATTACCAAGACACACGCACAATATAAAACAATCACAGGTATCGTCAACGGAGCCTCCAGCCACAGTGATAATGCCGCCCAAGCAATTGTACCGGAAAGAGTTGCCAAAGACATAATGCGTGTAATTGCCAACAACGGAATGCAAATAGCAAAAACAAGTAGGATAACCAAGGGGTTTAAAACACAAGCCAAACCGATTAAAGTAGCCAAACCTTTACCACCTTTAAAGCCATACCAAATTGGGAAAATTGCACCAAAGACGGCACTTAACCCCATCGCTAAGATAACGACATAATGACTTTCTTGATAAAAAGTAAAAGTATTTGTATAAAAACTAACAAAGAAATAACCAATGGCTGCCACACTGATACATTTTAAACATTCTAAAATTGTAACTAACAAAAACCATTTAAAGCCCATAGCACGACCAATGTTAGTCGCCCCAGCATTGCCCGAACCGATTTTGGATAAATCAACATGTCGTAATCGAGCAACAGTTTTAGCAACATTAAAACTGCCGATTAAATAAGCAACTGGACAAAGTAAAAATAACCACCAATACATTATTCTTTCTCCCGATTTCTTAACAGCAGTCTAACCGGCGTACCCGAAAAGTCAACTGATTTACGCAATGTATTTTCTAGATAACGAAGATACGACCGCCCCACGATATTTTTATTATTAACAAACAAAGCAAAGGTCGGCGGTGCCACTGTAATTTGTGTAGCATACAAAAATTTTGGACGTTGCCCTGCTTTGAATGGCGGTGGCGTCATAGCCACAGCATCTAAGATTAAATCGTTCAACTGTCCGGTAGTAATGCGTTTTTCGGTATTTGCAAGCACTCGTTCTACCGTCGACATAACTTCACCTAAACGTTGCCCCGTTAAAGCCGAAATGTAAATTGATTGAAAATAAGGCATAAAAGCCAAGTCGGCAGCCAACTTTTTTTGAAACTCTAATTGAGTATAACTATCTTTAACCACTAAATCCCATTTATTAATAACGATTACAGATGGACGTCCGGCTTCATGAATATACCCCGCCAAGCGCACGTCCTGTTCGGTTAATCCTTGAGTCGCATCAACCACCAACAAAACTACGTCACTGGTTTTGATACTATGAATTGCCCGCAAGACACTGTAATACTCCACCGTTTCAACTTCGACACTACGTTTGCGACGAATTCCCGCTGTATCAGTTAAAATAAAAGGCTTACCGCAATAGTTAAAAGGACTGTCAATCGCATCACGTGTTGTCCCTGCAATATCACTAACCATTACACGCTTTTCACCAAGCAAAGCATTGACTAAAGAACTTTTACCCGCATTAGGTCGTCCAATAATCGCAATACGCTTAACATCTTGCGGTGCCTGGGGACGTAATAAATTTTTAATTCTTAACTTTTGAACGATAGCATCTAACAAATCACCTAACCCAGTTTTTTGTGCACAAGAAACTGGCAGCGGATCACCAACACCCAAACGATAGAATTCAGCCAAGGTATTATCACGCAACTGCTGATTATCCAGTTTGTTAACACATAAAACCAATGGTTTACCAAAATTACGCAACAATTTAACAACCTTCATATCATCGGCAGTTACACCAACCATACCGTCAACGACAAACACGACGACATCAGCAATACCGACAGCAATTTCCACCTGTTCTTTGATATGAGCATTAAAAGCCCCTTCTTCAAAAGAAACACCACCTGTATCAACTAACGAGAAATTATTGCCTGCCCATTCACAATCAGCATAAATACGGTCACGGGTTACCCCAGGCATATCATCGACAATACTTTTTCCGTTTTCCGAAATAGTATTAAACAAAGTTGATTTACCAACGTTAGGACGTCCTACCAAAGCAACTACCGGAGTCTTAGCCAACTTGCACCACCTTTAAGCCCGCATATTGGGCAATCGCAGAACTGTGTTTATCGGGATAGCCATGTTTGTAGTAAACCGTATCAACACCAATTACTGCCAAATTCTTCATACAAATTATACAAGGAAGATGAGTACAATAAACAGTCGCACCTTTGAGTGCTATTCCATCACGAGCCGCTTCACACACACAACGTGTTTCGGCACAGACGGCATTACAAAAACCAGCCGAAGTACCACTGGGGATTTTATTTATCTCACGTAAGCAGCCACCAATTTCGGCGCAACTAGCCGCCCCCTCCACTTGTCCATTAACAGCGGACACCAAAACTTGATTATCACGTACCATAACGCAACCAACATGGTTACGCCCACAACGTGAAGTTTTTGCCAACTCTTCGGCCATTTGCATATAGTCCATCAACTTCATTATAGCCGAAATTTGGGTGGCAGTAAAATGATTGTTATCCAACTTTCCATAGTATTTTTACCCCAAGGAGAGTGATAAAATGAAAATTAAACCATTGTTTGACCGAGTTCTGTGTAAACCGGTCATTGAACACACCAGCCAAGGAGGAATCTACATTCCGACAACCAATTCGGAACGGCACCAAATAATGACAGTAATCGAGGTAGGTGCGGCTTCGCCCGTATCAATTGGTGATAAAATCATTATCAATAAATACGCCGGTGCCGAAATTGCCGCTAACAACGAAAAACTGTACTTGGTACAAAACTTTGATATTATCGGGGTGATTTATGAATAAAGCACAAAAAGCCCTATACCGAGGTGTCAATAAATTGAACGACATCGTAAAAATTACTATTGGTCCCAACGGGCGTAACGTGATTATCGACCGTGCCAACGGCAGTCCTTTAATTACAAATGACGGTGTTACCATTGCTAAAGAAGTTATGCTACCTAACCGACATGAAAATCTAGGAGCCGACGTGATTAAACAAGCCAGCTTAAAAACCAATACAGAAGCCGGCGACGGTACAACATCGGCGATTGTTCTCGCCACCGCAATTACTAATCATGCCCGTAAAGCCATTGCTTGGGGACACCAACCAATCAAAGTTAAAGACGCTTTGTTTACGGCAGCCCGCAAAGCTTTGGAAATTCTCCCCCGATACGTACGACAAATTCATAAATACGAAGACTTACGCCGGGTAGCAATTAACAGTTGTGCTAACGAAGAAGACGGTACAATGGTAGCCAAAGCCTTGTCAAAAGTTGGCCCGGACGGCTTAATTTCTTTAGAAATGAACCAAATCGGAACGACTCAATTAACTTTTACAAATGGTGTTAAATTGCCGGCAACGGTTGCTTCACCGTACCTAAATACCAAAAATTTACACGATGTTAAAGTTCTGGTAACCGATGGCGTAATCAAAACTATTCAAGAAATTTTACCTATCTTAGAAGACGCCATTAAAACACATAAACCACTACTATTAGTTGCTGAAGATTATGCTAACGAAGTAATTAATGCTTTAGTGTTGAACCGTGCCAAAGCCGGATTACAAATTACCGCAGTGCGTTCTAATGCGGTAACAGATTACGCTGTGGTAACGAATGCCACTTTAGTTTCACCACAAAACGATTTAACATTGGCTCAAGCCACCACTGCTCACTTAGGACACGCCAGTCAAATTATTTTTGAAGGCGAACATATGACAGTTCTTAGTGATACCAAAAGTGAATTTTTCAATGAACATATCGACCGCATCAGAGATGAATTATCCGCAGCAACTGATGATTACAAAAAAACACGCCTGAAGGAAAGGATTGCCAATTTAACCGCCACAGCAGGATTAATCAGTGTGGGCTGTCCTACGGAAGCGGCTACCATGGAAAAGCGTTTACGAATCGAAGATGCTGTTGCAGCCACAAGCAATGCAATGCGTGATGGCGTAGTAGTTGGCGGCGGTATTACTTACTTAAAAATTGCCGAAAACCTAAATAATAATGACATTGGGGAACGCATTTTAAAACGAGCCCTTCCCGCCGTTTATCGTCAAATTAACCGCAATTACCATTTTGATGCAAAGACTTGTGACGTGGTTGACGCTGCGACCGTGATAAAAAGTGTTATCAAAAATGCTACTTCGGCAGCCGCCATTTTAATTACAACAGGCAGTATTATTTCGAACGAGATTTAAAAATCATACCAATGACCAAACCCGAAACTATGGCTACAGCAATTCCTGCGGACATAGCCGTTAAACCTCCGGAGAAAATTCCTAAGAAACCATACTTATCTATATTTTCAAAAGTTCCTTGCACAAGTCCAGCACCAAAACCCGTAATCGGTGTTGTCACCCCTGCACCTGCGAACTTTTTTAATGGTTCAAAAAGCTGACATACTTGCAATAAAGCGCCCAACACTACGAAGGAAACTAAGATACGAGCCGGTGTCCAATTTGTTTTTAAAATTAAAAGTTGCCCAATAGTACAGATGAAACCACCGATTAAAAACGCCCATAAAAAGTTCATTCCGTCACCTCCTCGATAACAACAGCATTAGCAATACCCGGAATCGTTTCCCCTTGAAAACAAGTTGTTGGCGATAACAAAGCACCTGTTGCCATAAATAGAACTTTGTGGTAATCACCACGTTTGAATTTATCCATAATAAAACCGTTCAAAGTTACAGCACTGCAACCACAACCAGAACCACCCATGTCAACTTTTTGTTGTACGGCGTAGACTAATTTACCACAATCATAATAACGATCACCTAAATCATAGCCCCGCTCTTTCAAAAGGTCTCGTAAGGCTTCTTCGCCGATTTGACCTAAGTCACCAGAAAATATAGCATCATAATCCGCCGGTTTGGTTTTGGTATTTATAAAGTGTCTTTCCAATGTATCCGCTGCGGCTGGTGCCATGGCTGCTCCCATATTGTTTACGTCCTTAACGCCGTAATCAATAACACGTCCGACCGTAGCACACGTTACTGCATAAGGTGATTTTTTGGTATCCGATAAAACCGTAGCACCGGCTCCGGTTACCGTCCATTGAGACGTTGGTGGCCTTTGGTTTCCAAATTCTAATGGTGTACGATATTGCCGTTCAGCCGTAGCAAAGTGTGAACCCGCAGCTGCTACCGTAGTATGCGCTGCCCCGGCTTCGATAAATGTTGCCGCATTAATTAATGACAAAGCCATGGTTGAGCAAGCACCATACATACCAACGAAGGGCAATCCGACATCACGCATCGCAAATGATGCCGACACTATCTGGTTTAACAAATCCCCAGCAAAAACAATTTCGGGTTCAATCCCTGCTGCCTGAATTGCACCTTCAATAGCGGTCACAAAAAGTTTACGTTCGGCACATTCATGAGTTTTTTCGCCGAAGTATTCGTCTTTTTCAATGCGTGAAAAAGTTTTACCCAACGGCCCTTCGCTTTCTTTTTTTCCAGCAACGGAATACCACCCCACAATCCTTGGTTGTTTTTGAAAATAAATTGTACTCATAAAAATAACCCCACAATGAAATAACCTAAACCACACAACATAGCGACAGCAACGCCGACCACAATCACAGGTCCGGCAATTTTAAACATATTGGCACAGGTACCAAAAATAATGCCTTCCTTACGGAACTCCATTGCCGCACTGGTAATACTGTTTGAAAAACCAGTAATCGGGACAATAGACCCACCACCCGAAAAGTAACCAATTTTATCGTAGACACCAATCCCGGTTAAAATAGCTGCAATCAAGATTAATGAGCACGAAACTAACGAACCGATTTGGGTTTGATCATAACCAGGCAACCACATTTGATACAAGGCACCTAAACCTTCACCTAATAAACAAATCAAACCACCAACAATGAAAGCCCGTACTAACGACCACCCAATCTTACTTTTGGGTGAAATTTTTTTGATATACTCAGCATACTGTTGTCTGTCCATATCAGGATTATTGCCAAAATCAAGTAAACAATACGACTGGCTCGCCTTTTTTAATGACTGTATCCTCCACGGGGAAAGAGCCTGTTACATGATCACCATCTCCTGCTACTTCAACGAAGAACCCCGTTTTTTCTAATAACGCCACAGCCGCTTCTACCGTCATATTAGTAACCGCCGGTACCGCAATCTGAACAGTGGCAGTACCATTATCAAAATTACTATCAAAAGGAAACTTTTGGTAAGTGGCAATTGCTTTAAAAATTTCGCCAACATATGGTGCCGCTACTATGCTGCCATAATAAACTCCGGTACTTGGTTCATCAACATAAAGATAGCACGCATAACGAGGTACACCACTGACCGACATATAGCCTAAGAAAGAAGATACATATTTACCCGCCGCAATGTGACCGTCCGCATATTTTTGAGCCGTTCCGGTTTTGCCACCAATTTGATAACCTGCCACGGCGGCTTTTTTTCCACTTCCCTGATTAACAACTCCGTATAATAGTTGACTTAATATTTTGCCGGTCTCAGCGGAGACCACCCGCTGTTTAATGTTAGAACCTAAATCTTGTTGCCCAATTTGTTGTACAAACCTTGGCGTACGTAACATACCATCGCCCACTAAAGCACTAACCGTAGCGATAAACTGAATGGGCGAAACAGCAATCGCCTGTCCAAAACCGATACGGGCTAAATCCACTTCACGCACTCGTTGCTGATTTAATAATAGTCCGGAAGGTTCGCCGTGGAAATCTACACCAGACTTTTGTCCAATGCCAAATTTATTTAGATAACTATAATAACGTTCGACACCTAAGCGTAAAGCCAAATCCATAAAAACACAGTTACAAGAATTATTGACACCTTCAGCCAAAGTCTGAGTACCATGACCTTTAGTTTTCCAACACTTAATTCTTTCGCCAGCGATAGTACGGCTACCACTACAGGCAAAACGGTCGTCGAGACTAACTACCCCTTCTTCCAATGCTGCTGCCAAAGTAATAATTTTAAAAGTTGAACCCGGTTCCAAAACATTAATAATTGGCGAATTTTTAATTTGCGTTAACAATGTCGCTACGTCGTCACGTGGTTGTTCGTTTAAATCATAGAAAGGCGCACTGGCCGAAGCAACGACACCTCCTGTGCTGATATCATAAACTATGGCAGCCACACTTTTTGCTTGATGTTCGACATGAGCCCGACTAATTACATTTTGCACAATGTTTTGAATTCCAGCATCAAGGTTTAATTTTAAGTCTTGCCCTGCAACTGCTGGGACGTAATATTCAACACCGTCCTGGATTTTAATTCCACGCAGGTCGCTTTGCGTCGCAATACGTCCATCAATTCCTCGCAAGACTTCATCATAATAAGATTCCAACCCTTCTTGCCCATGATTATCAACACTAACAATCCCCAGTACCTGAGCGCCAACACTGCCAATCGGATAAGAACGTTCGTAAGTTTGGCTGAGGTACACACCGTCTAGATTTGCGTCAACCAATTTTAATGCCGTTGCTTTATCTACCTGCATTTTAATTAACCATTCACTTACGGTTGAACTGGTTGCTTTTTGCAAAACACGTTCGTAAGATAATCCTAAAATTTGGGCTAAAGTCTCGGCGGTCTTTTCCTTTTCTTTAACCGCTACAGGACGTAAATAAACACTATAAGTTAAAGAAGAACTGGCCAAAACCAGACCATTGCGGTCATAAATCGTACCACGCTCCGCCATTAAAGGTAAATCACGATACCATTGTTCGGCGGCACGTACCTGCAAAGCCTGCCCCGTTAAAATCTGCAACCAAAGCAAACGACCACTTAAAACAACAACAATCGCCATTGCAACGCAAAAAAAAGCGCACAAGCGTCGCTTTTCACTGGTAGCTGTATAGAGTCGCATAACTTATGTATATGGAAGAAACAGACAGATATTAACCGAATAACTGACTTAAAGAATGACACAACCAATCAAAAAACGAACTATCCGCAGGTTCACTGGTTAGTGTTGCAACGCTTGCTGATGGTTCGTAATTTATAGTACGACTGCTGGCAGTGTCAATTGATTCTTCAATTTCTTTCCACTCCATTTCTTTTTCTTGTAAAGTTTGTTGCAAAGCACTGGATTCATTGATTAAGTGACTAACTTGAGCCGAGGTATTAACCAAACTAACAATATTCACAATGCAAAGAACAGTCATCAATAAAAACACCGACGCCATCAACGCAGCAGCCACAATTGTGGAACGTTTGAATTTTACCACATATTGTGTATCTTCTTCCAACTCCGTATCTAAAACACTTTGCACCGCCGGAACAGAAGTAGTAACCACTTCGGATTCTGCTACTACTGCCGGTGTCGTAACCGTAGTGGCCGCCACTGCCGAAGTTAAATAATCACTGCCGTCAATATAGGGTTTGATTACCTGTGGTTCAGTCGTTGGTTTGATTTCGTCAAAAGTTTTATACGGACGAAGACCACTGGTGTCAGGTTTCGCTGGAGTATACATCGGCTCCGGTTGACGATAGACCGCAAACGACGGACGTGCCGGTTTGGTTTCGCTATTAGATACTGTTTCCGTCATTACAGGAGCAGGCGCAACTGGCTGTGGTTGACGAGCATACAAAATAGCAGCTGCCTCTTCCTTTGCAGATGCTATTCCGGGACTTTCAACGGTTAGTGTTGCCATTACCCTCCTATAACTTACAAATCACACGCAACTTAGCGGAGGCGCTGCGTGGATTAGATATAGTTTCTTCTAGTTTCGGACAAATTGGTTTTTTTGTCAACAATTTTACACTCGCTTTATGATGACAAATACACTGCGGAATTTTGGGTGGACAGATGCAATCCGTCGCATACTGTTTAAAAGTTTGTTTAACAATACGATCTTCCAAACTGTGGAAACTAATTACCGCTAAACGACCGCCGGGTTTTAGCATTTCAATGGCTCCGTCTAAAAATTTTTGAATACTTTCCAATTCTTGATTTACTTCTATACGGATTGCTTGGAAAGTTCTTTTAGCAGGATGCCCTCCTGTTTTGCCATAACCAGATGGTACAGCATTTTTAATTACCTCTACCAAATGTCCTGTGCTACTAATTGGGCGTGCTGCAACAATGGCAGCAGCAATTCGCCGAGCATAACGCTCTTCCCCGTAGTTCCAAATTAAATCTGCCAACTTGCTTTCGGGATAAGCATTCACAACAGTGTCCGCAGTCTTGTGGGCGTCAGTATCCATGCGCATATCCAATGGCGCATCTTGCGTATAAGAAAAACCACGTTCTCGGGTGTCAATTTGGTGTGATGAAACTCCAAAGTCGGCTAAGATTGCGTCGACTTGGTCAATCCCGAGACTCTTCAAAATATCTGCGATGTCACAAAAGTTACATTTAATCAAACGAATTTCTACGTTTGCTGCTTCCGCCAAGACACCGGCGCTAAAACACAAAGCGGTAGTATCTCGATCTAAGCCGACCAAGGTACCACCGCTTATTCTTTTTACGATTTCTTGGCTGTGACCGGCGCCACCTAAAGTTGCGTCCACCACCACCATATTTTTCTTTAATGCTAAGGACTCCAAGCATTCATTCAACAACACTGGTACGTGCTTGAAATTAAGTTTGCTTGGATCAATAAAGTCCCCATTCATCATTAACCCAAGCCTCCCTAATGCTTAATTGTATACCTTACTGCGATATGACGCAACTTTTTTATAGTTATCTGCACGAATGTCAGTATCAAGCGCTTGCAATAACTGAGCCGTACGTTTATCCACCGTTTTTGGCATTTCGACAAAGATTTTTACAATCAAATCGCCATATCCGGCTGAACGTAATTTCTTAACACCTTTGCCATTAATTCGGCGTAACGTTCCGTTTTGTGTATTGGCGGGAATATCTAACTCCATGGTACCACCTACCACCGGAATTTTTACTTTCGTACCTAAGATGGCTTGCGTAAAGGTAATGGGTAATTCCATATATAAATCAAAATCTTCACGCATCAAAATCGGATGTTTGGCTACATGGATACGGATATGTAAATCCCCCGCAATTCCCGCCGCACTATCCGGCATATTACCTTGACCAGAAATTGTCAAAGTTTGTCCGTCATTAATACCCGCCGGAATTTTAACTTGGTAAGAAACTTGTTTCTTTAAATTACCTTTACCGCTACAAGTTTTACATTTGTCAGTAATAACTTTACCGCTACCGTGACAAACTGGACAAGCAACAACATTTTCAATGACACCAAAAGCACTTAAACGTTGCGTTTGTTTAACTTGTCCTGCCCCATGACAATAACTGCAAGTTTGCAAACTGTTATCATCTTTAGCGCCAGTGCCTTTACAATCTGGGCAGCGTTCATTACGGTTAAAGACAATATTCTTAGTGACACCGTTACAACTTTCTTCAAAGGTAATATCAGCGTCAAGCACAATGTCGCTACCACGAGCAGTACGACTACGCCCCGAGCGACGCCCGAACAAACCGTCAATACCTTGGTCAAAGATGTTTTCAAAGATGTCGCCGAAACCACCAAAGCCACCGAAATCAAAACCACCAAAGCCAGCACCTCCGCCACCAAAAGTCGGTCCTTCAGCCGAACCAAAGCGGTCAAAGTTTGCTTTCTTTTTAGCATCGCTTAAAATTTCATAGGCAGCATTAATTTCCTTAAACTTCTCTTCCGCATCCTTATTGTTAGGATTTGCGTCGGGGTGATATTTTTTCGCTAAACGGCGATATGCCGACTTAATTTCGTCGGCACTCGCAGTTTTGCTTACTCCTAATGCTTCGTATGGGTTAGTCATAATTAACTGATATGCACGTCATCGTTAGAATCTGTGCTTGTTGCTCCTTCTTGTGCTGCACCTTCTGGGTTAGCGCTTTGATACAATTTCATTACAATGGCTTGAGTTTATTGGGTAAATTCACCCATTTTCTTTTTAATGCTATCAACATCATTATCGTCTGCAATGTCTTTTTTGAATTTTTCAACAGCGTCAGTTAAAACTTTTTTATCGTCTTCACTTAATTTTTCGCCGTTTTCACGAACCAATTTTTCGATACCGAAGATTGCACCGTCAGCCATATTTTTAGTATCAACCAATTCTTTACGTTTTTGGTCTTCTGCTGCATTGGCTTCCGCTTCTTTAATCGCTTTATCAATATCTTCTTTGCTCATGTTCGTGCTGCTGGTAATGGTAATTGATTGAGATTTATTTGTTCCCAAATCTTTTGCCGATACCGAAACAATACCGTTAGAGTCAATATCAAAAGTAACTTCAATTTGTGGTACACCACGAGGTGCTGGTGGAATATCGGTCAACATGAAACGACCCAAAGTCTTGTTATCAGCGGCAAATTCACGTTCACCTTGCAAGACATGAATATCAACACCCGGTTGGTTATCTGCTGCGGTTGAGAACACTTGGCTCTTTTTGGTTGGAATTGTTGTGTTACGTTCAATTAATTTTGTACAAACACCACCTAAAGTTTCAATACCCAAAGACAATGGAGTTACGTCTAACAACAATACGTCTTTAACATCACCAGCCAATACACCGCCTTGAATTGCTGCACCAATAGCAACGCATTCATCAGGGTTAACACCTTTGAATGGTTCTTTACCAGTTTTCTTTTTCAAAGCTTCAACAACAGCTGGGATACGGGTTGAACCACCCACCAAGATAACTTTCGAAATATCGCTGAAAGTTAATTTTGCGTCTTTCATACAAGCATCAACTGACAACAAAGAACGGTCAATTAAGTCTTTCGTCATATCGTCAAATTTTGCACGGGTCAAATCAAATTCTAAGTGTTTTGGACCATTTGCGTCAGCAGTAATGTATGCTTCACTAATTGTGGTTTTGGTCATACCACTTAAATCGATTTTAGCTTTTTCGGCTGCTTGTTTTAAACGTTGTACAGCCATTTTATCTTTACTTAAATCAATACCTTCTTTAGCTTTGAAGTCGCTGATTAACAAGTCCATAATACGTTGGTCAAAATCATCACCACCCAAGTGAGTATCACCGTTAGTAGCCAAAACTTCGAAAACGCCATCAGCCAAATCCAAGATAGAAACGTCGAACGTACCACCACCCAAGTCATAAACTAAGATTTTTTCGTTCTTAGCACCATCTTTATCCAAACCATAGGCCAATGCTGCCGCAGTAGGTTCGTTAATAATACGCATTACTTCTAAACCGGCGATCTTACCAGCGTCTTTGGTTGCTTGACGTTGGCTGTCATTAAAGTAAGCGGGAACGGTAATAACCGCTTTGCTTACTTTTGCACCTAAATAAGCTTCTGCGTCATTTTTTAATTTGGTTAAAACCATAGCAGAAATTTCTTGTGGAGTGTATTTTTTACCACCCATGGTAACTTTTTCAGAAGTACCCATTTTACGTTTAATCGAAATGATTGTATCTTCTGCGTTTGAAACGGCTTGACGTTTTGCTACTTGACCAACAATACGTTCGCCAGATTTTGTTATCCCAACAACAGATGGCGTTGTACGTCCACCTTCACTGTTGGCAATAACGACAGGTTCACTGCCTTCGATTACAGAAACACAACTGTTGGTAGTTCCTAAATCGATACCGATAATTTTGTTTGTTGTTTTCATTTTTTTCTCCTT
>JAFUJE010000090.1 GCA_017473795.1 Clostridia bacterium | reverse complement strand
TCCTCACTCCCATTTCGTTTCAGGAATATTATTCCTATAAACTGTAATATATTCACCAGGCAAATTATTTTTATCCTTATAAAATTGGTTGGTATAATCTAGAGCCTTAAAAAAGTTTTCATCATTATGAAGGTCAATCGTTATTTTAAAAGTTACATCTGGATTAATTTTCATAACCAAAATCGTAAAATTTTCATAGCCAGCCGTATCGTCATAAGTAATATCAAAACCACTCAGATCATCAAAATAACTGGCAATAGTTGTCAGTTGTTCAATTTTAGCCTGGTCTTTCTTTTCTTTACCAGTGACTACATCGCCAACACTTAAATTACTGTTGGCTAATTCCAAATTCGTGCCCGAAATATCAATACACTCGATTGATTGCGTATTTTCCACAAGACACATTTCTGCATCAAAATAAATAGTCTCAGAATCCTTCTGCATGCAATAAATTGGAGAACGACGAGAAATTTTCAAAATTACACCACTGGGAAACTCTGCTTTTGCACTATGCAGTTTTAACATTGGATTGTATGATTTAATGTTTTTAGCAATTGTCTCTTCGTTCAAATTAAATAAAATATTTTTTCCTAATAAACCACTTTCTTTAATAATTTGATTTTTTTCAGTTTCAGTTAATGGATCAGCGGCTTGCACCGTTTCGTCAATGATAACAATGTCACGCACAATAAAAATTGTGCCACAAGCCATCCACACTGTCGCTAAAACAATAAAAATAATCAACATGGCCAACAGAACTCGATTCTTCATGCCATTATAGTATAAGTCACACCCGAAACTAGGTCAAACATAATATGAATTAATGTCAAAGATACAAATCATTGGTGGCACACCTTTACATGGAAAAATTCGCATTAGTGGAGCCAAAAATAGTCTACTTCCAATTCTAACGGCTTGCCTTATGGTACGTGGCACAATCCGCTTACATGACGTTCCCAAGTTATCCGATTTAACCCAAATGTTACATATTCTCGCTAAATTAGGCTGTGTAATCAACCGACAGAACCAAACTATAAAAATAGATGTTAATGAGCTGCAAAACCATATAATCGACAAAGAGGCAGCACCAAAAATTCGTGGCAGCATTTTCGTTATGGGAGCCATGTTATCACGACTGGGAAAAGTTGAATTACCCCTACCCG
This sequence comes from Clostridia bacterium, assembly GCA_017473795.1. Classification (GTDB taxonomy): domain Bacteria; phylum Bacillota; class Clostridia; order Christensenellales; family UBA1242; genus RGIG8050. The sequence goes on along the minus strand of JAFUJE010000090.1, from coordinate 1,132 downwards.
GTGGTTGTGCCATTGGCAGTCGTCCAATTGACTTGCATTTAACTCTTCTACGACAGATAGGGGTTAAATGTCATTACCGTCAAAATACTATCATCGCTTCTTACACCCCACGCCGTCATCGTAAGCCAATTATACTAGCCCTTGATTTTCCTTCTGTCGGAGCCACTGAGAATATAATCTTAGCGACCGCACTGGGAATAACTGGCAATGTTTACTATATTCATGGTGCAGCCAAAGAACCCGAAATAGTCGATCTTTGCAATTTTTTAAACAACTGCGGAGCACAAATTAACGGAGCCGGAACGGATACAATAATTATCCACAGTGTACCATCTTTACACGGCACAACATACACTCCCATTCCCGACCGTATTAATACAGGTTCCTATCTCATTGCTGCAGCCGTAACTGGCGGCGATGTAACATTAACCAATGTAATACCAACCCACCACATAAATTTAATCAACAAACTAAAAAATATCGGCGCCCAAATTACCACAACATCCGACTCAATAAATATTATCATGAACCGTCGAACACCTTATAGTTTCAATATTCATACTGCTCCTTATCCGGGTTTCCCTACCGACCTTCAAAGTCAGTTTTGCGTTTTAACTACCATTACGAAAGGCTGCTCAACCATTACCGAAAATCTTTTTGAAAATCGTTTCCGTTACGTTTCTGAACTAAACAAATTAGGGGCTCAAATTACAATAGAACGCAACCAAGCCCGCATTAAAGGCGTAAATAAGCTTACTGCCACGTTAACACCGACACTATGTCCAAGTTCCTACCAGATTCCTAACCCACAAATATGCAATGGTACAAATCTAACAGCGCACGATTTGCGAGGAGGCGTAGCCTTAGTTATTGCTGCTCTCGCTGCCCAAGGGACAACCACAATTGAGCAAGCCGATTACATCTATCGTGGACACGAAGATATTGTTAAAGACCTACGTCAACTTGGGGCAAATATTGTGGCACTTGACCGCTGATATCCTGTACAATCTTGCGAAACTCATCACCACGGTGTTCATAATTTATGAACTGATCAAAGCTACTACCACTCGGACTAAATAAAACCACACCAGGTCGAGGTACAATTTGTACTGCCCGTTTGACAGCACACGCT
>JAFUJE010000089.1 GCA_017473795.1 Clostridia bacterium | reverse complement strand
TTTCACGACGAGCACCCGGACGTGACGAACTGATTGCATCTGCGACTTGCACGATTACGGCTTCCACCGAGTGATATGGGACGTCGCCATGATGGGCTTCGATACAGTGAATTACGGCTTCACTTTCTTTACAACGGCGAGCCAATTCAACACCAATTGAAACGTGTGTGCCTTCAACTTCGTGGTCTGTGGCTTTACCAATGTCATGCAATAATCCAGCACGACGACAAACTTGTTCGTTAGCACCTAATTCCACTGCCAACATTCCCGCCAACAACGAAACTTCCACGCTGTGTTTCAAAACGTTTTGTCCGTAACTGTAGCGGAATTTCAAACGACCTAAATGCTTAATAATTTCCATTGATAAGCCGTTCACACGGGCATCATAAGCTGCGTGCTCACCTACGTTTTTGCAGTTCTGCTCCATGTCTTTTTTAGTACGTTCGACAATTTCTTCAATACGTGCTGGGTTAACACGGCCGTCCATAATTAATTTTTCCAAAGACAAACGTGCAATTTCACGACGGTATGGGTCAAACGAAGAAACGGTAATTACATCTGGCGTATCGTCAATAATCAAATCAACACCGGTTGCGGCTTCAATAGAACGAATGTTACGTCCTTCTTTACCAATCAAACGACCTTTAATTTCGTCGCCCGAAATATTAACAGACGAAGTTGTAATTTCGTTACTGGTATCCGTTGATAAACGTTGAACAGCGTTAACGATAATTTCACGAGCTTTGCTGTCGGCGTTTTCTTTCGCATCTTCTTCAATTTCACGAATCAATTTAACAGCGTCGGCTTTGGCTTCTTCTGTTAAATTTTCGATAATTAATTTTTTGGCTTCCGTTTTGGTTAAGCCGGACATTTTTTCCAACTGGCTAACAGCATCGGCTTTAGTTTTTTCCGCCGCAGCCAAACTGTCTTCAACTTGTTTTTTCGTGTTTTCAATTTGACCACGCAATTTGTCTAACGCTAACTCTTTATTTTCCAAATTTTCTTCACGTTTACCAATTTGTTCTTCACGAGTCAAAATACGTGATTCCATGCGTTGAATTTCGGTACGACGTTCACGAATTTCATTATCACATTCGACTTTTAACTTGTGTACTTCTTCCTTTGCTTCTAATAAGGCTTCTTTTTTCACCGTGGCAGCTTCGTTAATCGCTTTCTTCGCCAATTCGCTGGCAGCTTGTCGATTTTTTTTCATTGTATTGGATTGGAGTACCAAGCACAAGAACCAACCACCACCTAATCCAATAAGTAGAGCCACGATGATGAGGGCTATTGCTAATCCTACATTCATCATAGTTAATTTTCTCCTTTACTTTTTTTTGGGTATGATCCATTATACATTTTGGAGGTGTCTATGTCAAAACATATTCCCAATATCATAACTGTTATTCGTATCGCATTATTACCTTTTGTGTTCTTATTTTACCTAACGGACTTCGTGCCTTACAGTCAATTTATCGCAATCGGTATTTTCTTAGTTGCGGCCATCACAGACTTCCTTGATGGCATGATTGCTCGTAAATATAACTTAGTTTCTAATGTTGGCAAATTACTAGATCCGATTGCCGACAAGATGTTGTACTACACTGGTTTGTTTTTAATTATCGTTACCAACATTTTGCCAATCTGGGCTTGCGTAGTTGTTTACATGATTAATTTATGCCGTGATTTTGCTATTGATTGTTTGCGTATGATTGCAGCCACCAAAGGTTCGGTTCTAGCCGCTAATATGTACGGGAAGATTAAAACTACGATTGCGTTTATATCAACGCCTTGGGTATTATTGCAAGGATGCTTAGACACAACATGGAATGGTTTATTTGCTTTCCAAATTATTGGTTATATTTTAATTGGAGCACAAACATTCTTCTGTTTATTATCTGGAATTATTTACTTAGTACAAAACCGCAAAGTTTTAAGCGAAACTAAAGCGTAGAACTTACACTGATATTAACTTCTAATTTGACCGACAATTGAACGGCATTTTCCATGTGGCGTTTTACAATTTCGCTTACAACTTCAACTTCTTCGGAAACACAGTCAAACACCAGTTCATCATGAATTTGCAGTACCATCAAACTCTTTAAACCACGTTCGGACATTTCATGATCTATATTAATCATCGCCTTTTTAATAATGTCTGCAGCACTGCCCTGCATAGGCATATTCATCGCAGCACGAGTGGCAAAAGCAACAACATTATTATTGTTAGCATACAATTCAGGAATATAACGACGACGACCAAACATAGTAGAAATATAGCCGTTCTGTTTAGCACTTGCCACGCATTGATCCAAGAAAGCCTTTACCTTGGGAAAAGTCGCAAAATAATTTTTAATTACAGCCGCTGCTTCATGAAAACCGCAGTGTAAATCTTTTGCTAAACCAAACGAAGAAATACCGTAAATAATACCGAAGTTAACAGCCTTGGCTTCACGACGGCGATTAGGGTCTCCAAACAATTTAACAGCAGTATCACGATGGATATCTATTCCTTGATTAAAACCATCGATTAAACTTTCTTCGCCCGATAAAGCCGCCAATAAACGTAACTCAATTTGTGAATAATCTGCAGACAAAATCTTACCATTCGCAAAACGTGAAACAAATACTTTACGGAAAAGATCGCTGTCAGTCTTACGTTGTGGGATGTTTTGCAAATTCGGTTCACTAGAAGACAAGCGTCCCGTTGCCGTTTTATCAATGTTAAAATTGGTATGAATTAATCCTTCCAAATCAACAGCATTGCCGTAACCACGAACATAAGTTGAATACAATTTATATTTGCCACGATACTCTAAGACCTTAGCCGCCAAAGGCACAGAAGGTGCCAGTTCCGTTAAAACAGCTTCATTAGTTGAATAACCAGTCTTGGTCTTTTTAGTTAAATTTACCCCTAACTTACGCTGTAAAACATCGCTTAATTCTTGAGTTGATTTTATCTTAAACTTTTCTTCTGCTAAG
>JAFUJE010000088.1 GCA_017473795.1 Clostridia bacterium | reverse complement strand
TTAATAATTAACAATACGTCCCCTTTGGTCAGCCATTGGGGATATATTTTTTTTGCGCTTTCTCGGTCGGGGACATACACCACTTGCCCGTGCCAACCGGCTAACCCGGCAACAAAATGTCTGCGATTCAATTCACCAACCACAATCACGGCATCGGCCACTGCCCTAATTTGTTGGCAAAATGTTGCATGCGCCACCGCCGTATGATTGCCTTGTTCCACGAAGCCCGGTGTTTGCACCACTTTGCGGGTTCGGTATTCCGCCAATACGGACAACGCACTTTGCGCACTGACCGGATTCGCATTGTAACTGTCATCAAAAATAATAATTCCGTTTGGTGCCACAACCTTTTCCAACCGGTGCGGTGTCGGTGCTAAGTTTGCGGCGACCTGTTTTATGGCATCATCACTAACACCTAAAGCCCGAGCCAACACTGCCGCCATTTGTAAATTCTTTTGTTGGTGCGTACCACATAAGTTGGTCGGTATGACTGACTGTTCCGCCGCTTTTACCAAAATTAAATTTGGGTGCCGGTATTGCGAACACCATTCGTTATCGCCATCGGTTACTACGACACCGTCCGCCGGCAAATTCGTTAATAACTCGCCTTTGGTCTGCGCCACCGTCGCCAAATCACCAAACGTTGCTAAATGGCAAGCCCCAACGCTGGTAATAATTCCGTGTTGCGGTTGAAAAATTTGACACAACTCTTGAATCTCGCCTGAACGCCGTGCCCCCATTTCCATAATTAAGACTTGCGTCTCCGGCTGTAAACATTGGTTCACCGTTCGGGCTAAACCCATCGGCGTATTAAAACTGGCTGGACTAGCGACTACCCGATACTGAACACTTAATAATTGTGCTAAGATATTTTTGACCGAAGTCTTACCATAACTCCCAGTAATCCCAATTTTAATTAAATCAGGTCGCCGTTTCAGTTTCCGTTTGGCTTGACGCAAATAGTGGCGTTGCACACTTTTTTCGTACGGACACAACAACCAATTTGCCACTGTTACCGTCCACGGCAAACATAATAACGGCAACCCCAATCCCAAAATAACCAAGCCAATCGTGACTGCATACAAACGCCGTACCCGAGCCGTCCACTGCACTTTGCCTTTGGTTGCTTTGCCGACCAGACGCCAAAACTGCCGACGGTCATAACCACCAATCTGCATTTTATAGAGCAATGTTTTCAAACTATCTTGCATCATGCTGTTCACCCTGTGTTTGTAAAAAACGTTTGACATCACTAATAAAACGAGCGCTGTCTTCCAAATAAGCAAAATGTCCTTTACCCCGGTACAAAAGCACTTGCGCTTGCGGTAACAAACGGCACCAACGACGCATTTGTGCCAAAGGCGTATCTCGGTCACACGTGCCCCAAATCAATAAAACGGGTGCCTTAATTTGAGCGACTTCAGTTGTTAAATCACGCTTAATAATATGTTGAAAAGTTTTTTTGCCATTATCATCTAAACGGCGGTAATCAGGACTGCCACCTTGCACCCGGAAACCAAGCCGACGCAGGAATTTATACCAACCAATCCGCCAACGTACCCGCCAAGATTTTTTCACCGGTAAGCCAGCCCCACCGGTAATGACAATCCGGGTAAATAAATGAGGGTGCCGAGCATTCAAGACCGCCACTAACCGTGCCCCAAAAGAATGAGCAACGACAACACACCGTGTGACCTTATTTTTTTGTAAATATCTGTCCACATCATCGGCATAATCTTCTAAAGTATAAACCACACCCCGTGGCGGACAAGGCAAACTGGGTGTCAATACCCGACAATCCGGTTCCCGGGCGAAATATTGGCTAATCGGAGCAAAACTGTCCGCATTGCCACCCCAACCATGCAAAAACAAAAAAGTCCGCATAGTGTTATATATGAAGATACGAACTTTATGCGAACTATTTTAGCAATAATTAAAATTTTTATTTTTCTAAGACACGCTTACTGTTACAAACCAAGACCGCACATGTGTCCTAAAGAATTTGGGTAACCCTTAAAATTCTCTTTTTTAAAATTATCAGTTTTTAAACGTACTAATTTTGGCGAATCCTTTTTCACTTCCATTCTGTATTTGTTTTTTAAACGACCAAAAGCGACCTCATCAGCATAGTTTTGCATCAAAGATTGATTAACTTCGGTATTGATTTTTTCGTTTGAATAAAATTTTCTCATAACAACATTATAAACCTCATCAACAACCTTATTAACAAATGCCTTATCATTAACCTTTAAGTTATTATTAAAGTTTTCAATTAAACTTTTTAAAACAACTCCCTTAATTAAGGTTTTAACGACCATTGTTTCATCCAAATTAATTAAATTTTTACTTGTTTGTTTCATTTTTTTCTCCTT
>JAFUJE010000087.1 GCA_017473795.1 Clostridia bacterium | reverse complement strand
AACAGCAGCAAATAAAAAATTCCTTAATCGTGTTCATGAAAAATACGTAAAGGAAGTTGTACCTGCATTGGTTAAAAAATATGGTAACGTTAATGCAGTACCAAAATTGGTTAAAATTGTTGTTAACACCCGTTTAGGCGATGTTAAGGATAATACAAAATCTTTAACCGCTGCTGTTGAAGAATTAGGTTTAATCACTGGTCAAAAACCAATGATTACAACAGCTAAGAAAAGTATTTCAAACTTTAAAATTCGTGAAGGTCAAAAGAATGGTGCAAAAGTTACTTTACGTAACAAAATTATGTATGAATTCTTTGATAAAATTATTTCAGTGGCTTTACCTCGTGTTCGTGATTTCTCTGGTTTATCACGTAAAAGTTTTGACCAATTCGGAAATTACACTTTCGGTTTCAAAGAACAATTAGTTTTCCCTGAAATTTCTTACGAAAAAATTGAAAAGGTTCGTGGTATGGATATTACCATTGTTACAACAGCCAAGAACAAAGAAGACAGCCTTGAATTATTAGATCAATTAGGCTTGCCTTTCAAAAAGGAGGTTAAATAATGGCTAGGGCTGCATTAAAACAAAAACAAGCACGTGGTGGACGTTTAAACGGAAAACCATGTAAAGTTCGTGATTATACACGTTGCAGTATTTGTGGTCGTCCACATGCTGTATTGAAAAAATATGGTATTTGCCGTGTATGTTTCAGAGAAAAAGTCGCAAATGGTGAAATCCCAGGTTTCACAAAATCAAGTTGGTAAAAGGAGAAGGAGAAAGAAGATGGCAAATGTAGTTACAACTGACCCAATCGCTGATATGTTAACACGTATGCGTAATGCAATTCGTGCTCGTCATGAAAGCGTTTTGGTACCTCATTCCAACATTAAAGCTGAAATTGCTAAAGTGTTGAAACAAGAAGGTTACATTGAAGATGTAAAAAATGCGACCAGTGAAGGTAATAAAATGTTGAAAATTACTTTCAAGTTGGAAAATGGCGAACAAAAAGTAATTCAAGGTTTGCGTCGTATTTCTACACCTGGTTTACGTGTGTATGCCGGTGTTGAAGAATTACCACGTGTATTATCGGGATTAGGTATCGCTTTGATCTCAACTTCAAAAGGTATCATGACAGATAAACAAGCAAGAGCAATGAACTTAGGCGGGGAAGTACTCGCTTGGGTTTGGTAAGGAGGAATAAATGAGTCGAGTTGGAAAAACGATTATTAAAATTCCAGCAGGAGTGCAAGTTACTTATGCTGATCGTGTCGTTACCGTAACTAAAGGTAATAACACCTTGTCACGTGAAATTCGTAAACCAATTGAGGTTGAAATTCAAAATGACGAAATTAAGGTTACTCGTGGAAATGACGTAAACTTAAGTCGTTCTTTACATGGTTTATATAACCGCTTAATTCAAAATATGATTACTGGTGTAACTGAAGGTTATTCAAAATATCTTATTTTGAATGGTGTTGGTTATAAAGCCACCTTGAAAGGTGAAGACTTGGTTTTGAATTTAGGTTATTCTCACCCAATTGAAATTAAATGCGAACCTGGTATTAAATTCAAAGTGTTAACCCCTGCCGAAGTTAATGAATTAAACTTAGGCAAAGAAGGTATTGGTACTGTTATTTCTGTTAATGGTATTGATAATGAAAAAGTCGGTTTAATCGCTGGTAAAATTCGTGACTTACGTCCGGTTGAACCATACCATATGTATGGTGTTCGTTACCGTGGTGAACGTGTACGTCGTAAAGAAAGTAAAGCCGGAGCAAAGGGCTCGAAATAAGGAGTAAACAATGATTAAGATAGAAAATAAAAATTTAGCAAGAAAACAACGCGCTAAAAGACAAAGTGATATTATCGGTACCGCAACTTGTCCTCGTTTGTGTGTTTATCGCAGTCTATTGCATATTTACGCACAATTAGTTGATGATGCAAAAGGTACTACTGTTGTTGCCATGAATACTAATATGCCTGCAATCAAAGCTTTAATTAAAGGTAAAACCAAACGTGAAGCTGCTAACATTGTTGGTGAAGAATTGGCAAAAGCTGCTTTGGCGAAAAAAATCAAGACTGTTGTTTTTGATCGTAATGGTTACGTTTATACAGGCCGTGTTGCTGAAGTAGCAGAAGGTGCACGAAAAGGAGGATTGAAATTCTAATGGAAGAACAAGTAAAAAAAGAAGCAGTAAGTGCAAATACTTTGTTATCAACTACTGGTAAAGAATTACGTGCTAATGCTCGTGATACCAGTAAAAAAGCTTTATATTCAAATGCTGGTCCTCGTAAACCACGTCAACAAAGCGAAGATGAACAAAATGGTTTGTCTTCTAAATTAATCGGTGTTAACCGTATTACAAAAGTTGTTGCTGGTGGCCGTACCTTACGTTTCAACGCAGTTGTCGTTATGGGTAATAAAAAAGGCATGGTTGCTGTTGGTTCAGGTAAAGCACGTGAAGTTGCCGAAGCAATCAAGAAAGCCGAAAGTGATGCTAAAAAGAATTTCAAAAATGTTCCAATTAGTAATGCAACTATTCCACATCGTATGGTTGGTAAATTCGGTACCACCCGTGTATTATTATTGCCGGCTAAAGGTGGTTCTGGTATAATTGCTGGTGGGGCAGTTAAAGCCGTACTTGAATTGGCTGGTTATGAAGACGTAACTGCTAAGTGCTATGGTTCAACTAATTCAATGAATGTGGTTAAGGCAACTATGGCAGCCATCACTAAAATGCGTACCCGTGAAGAAGTGGCACGCTTACGCGGTAAATCCGTGGAAGAAATTTAAGGAGGAAAAACAAAATGGCAGAAACAAAAACTACAAAAACAACGACTAAAACTGCAACGGCGACCAAAACAACCGCTGCAAAAGCTGCTCCAAAGGCAACTGCTGCTAAGTCTACTACTGCAGCAAAAGCAACTGCTCCAAAAGCCGCTGCTTCAACTAAAACTGTTGCTACTAAAACGGCTGCTACTTCTAAGACAACCGCTAAAACAACAGCTCCAAAAGCAACTGCAACCAAAGCAACTGCTGCTAAAACTACAGCAACCAAAGCAACTGCAACGAAAACAGTTGTGGCTAAACCTGCTGTAAAAACAACTGAAAAGAAAGTTGTAAAACCTGTTGCTAACGGCAAAATCCGTGTAACTATGGTTCACGGTTTAGCTTCTTGCACACAACGTCAAATCCGTACTGCAAAAGCTTTAAAATTGAGTCGCCCTGGTGATACTCGTGAATTACCAAATTTACCATCTACTATGGGTGCTTGCAAAAAATTGGAACACTTAGTAAAAGTTGAAATTATTTAAGGGAGTACATTATGATTATTAATGAATTATCGCCACATCCGTTGGCTAAAACAAAAAAACGTCGTGTCGGTCGTGGTATCGGTAGTGGAATGGGTAAAACTTCAACCCGTGGTCAAAAAGGTGCTGGACAACGTTCTGGTGCTGGATTACGTACTGGTTTCGAAGGTGGTCAAATGCCTTTAATTCGTCGTTTGCCGAAACGTGGTTTTACCAACATTTTTTCAAAAGAATATGCTATTGTTAACGTAGGTGCTTTGAATAATTTTAAAGCAAATACTCAAATTGATGCTGCAACCTTATTAGAAAAGGGTATAATTTCTAAAGTGGGCGCTTATGGTATCAAAATTTTGGGTGACGGTGAATTATCTGTTGCTTTAAAAATCACTGCTAACGCATGGACAAAAGAAGCAGAAAAGAAAATTAAAAAAGCTGGTGGAGAAATTAAAAAATGCTAAAAACTTTGCGCGAAGCCTTTGCACAAAAAGATTTGCGTCATAAAATTTTGCTGACGTTAGGGTTAATGTTGGTTTACATGGTAGGCTGTTTTTTGCCTATTCCAGGTATTGACCCTGACGTCTTTTCCAGTGCGGTTAATAATTCCGGTTCGAATAGTTTTTTGAGTTTATTATCGTCTTTAACCGGTGGAGCTTTATCCAAAGGTGCTTGGTTTGCAATTGGTGTTTCACCATATATTACATCATCAATTGTTATCCAATTGTTAACTGTTGCGGTTCCGGCCTTGGGACGTTTGTCTAAGCAGGGAAGTGAGGGACGTAAAAAAATTGCTGTTATTACTCGCTATGTAGCATTAGTCTTGGCAGTAATTCAGGCAATCGCAATTGTCTTATCTGTTAACACCGTAAGCAGTACAACATTGTTATGGCCAGAATCATTAAACTTTTTAATTCAAGTACTAGTAGTTATTTCTTTAGTTGCTGGTACCATGTTAACTGTTTGGATCGGTGATAAGATTACCGAAATTGGTATTGGCAATGGTATGAGTTTATTGGTTTTTGTTGGTATTTTGACTTCTGGTGTTACGGCATTTACCAGCAGTATTATGAAAATCTTTACCGAAGGTATTGATGCCATAGTAACTCCAATTGTGTTTATCGTATTGTTGTTCTTTATCTTTGCCTTTATTGTTCTGTTCGATTTATCTGAACGTCGTATACCAGTAACCTATGCAAAACAAGTGAAAGGTAACAAAATGTATGGCGGTCAATCTACCAATATCCCGATTAAATTGAACGCAACTGGTGTTATGCCAATTATATTTGCAACAGCGTTAGTTAACTTCCCGCAGTTAGTTATGCAAATGTTATTATCATTTAATAACCAAGGTGTAATTAATGCATACGAATGGTATCAAACGTATATGGGTACCGGTACTTGGATTAATATTGTGGTAACTGCATTGTTAATTTTAGGTTTCTCGTATTTTTACGCAACAATGACCTTTAATCCGGAAGAAGTTGCTTTGCAAATTCAACGTAATGGTGGTTTTATTTTGGGTTATCGTCCTGGTAAACAAACTGCTGATTATTTGAAAAAAGTATCACGTCGTATCACATTCTTCGGAGCAATTTTCTTGATGTTGGTTTCGATGGTTCCATCTTTGTTGTTTACCAGTATTCCGGCAATTGCAGGCGATTCTTTAACAACTGCTTTTACTTCAATCGGTATGTTAGTTATCGTCTCGGTTGCCTTGGAATTTGATAAATCTATTCAAAATCAAATGTTAATGAAGCAATATAAAGGCTTTTTGAAATAATAAAAGTCCGAAAGGGGGAAAAATGAATATAATTTTAAATGGTGCCAGTGGTAGTGGTAAGGGGAGTATGGCTGGTTTCTTAGTTCGTGATTTTGGTTTAGTCCATATCTCAACAGGTGATCTGTTCCGTGAACAAATTGCTAAACAAACACCACTTGGTAAAAAAGTTGAATCATATGTTTCAACTGGTAAATGGGTTCCGGACGAAGTTACTATCGAAGTTTTAATTGATCGGATGCAACAACCTGATTGTGCCAAAGGTGTAATCTTGGATGGTTTTCCCCGTACTTTAAATCAAGCAATTGAATTGGATAAAGTATTAAACGTAGATTTAGTTATCGCAATTGAAGTTACGGACGAAATTGTACAAACACGTTTGGGCGGTCGTTATATGTGTCGTGATTGTGGTACTATCCATTCTACCCGTTGGGATAAAATTGATAAATGTAAGAAGTGTGGTGGCATCGATTTATACCAACGAGATGATGATAAAGCGGAATTTATTCAAAAACGTTTGGAAAACTTCAAATTAAACAATAGTGAAATTTTGGATTTCTATCGTGCAAAAAATAAATTATTTGTCGTGCAAGATAAGATCGAAAATACACCAGCAGATACCTATGCTTTGGTAAAGGATACGGTTGCTAAATTATGAAACAATTAACTGCTGCGCAAATTACGAATATGCGTCATGCAGGCAAAGTTTTGGCGGATACGTTTAAACATATCCGCCAAAATTTGCGTTCGGGCATGACTACACGTGAAGTCGATAAAATGGCGGAAGATTATATTGTTTCTCGTCAATGTTATCCTTGTTTTAAAGGCGTATATGATTATCCATACGCATGTAATACTAGCGTTAATGAAGAAATTATCCACGGTATGCCTACTGAAAAGGTTTTACAAGAAGGGGATATTATTACCGTAGATTGTGGAGTTGGTTTTAACGGTATTTGTACTGATGCTTGTCGTACTTTTGCGGTTGGTAAAATTACACCTGAAGCGCAAGAGTTAATTAATGTTACTCGCAATTGTTTTTATCGTGCTTTGGAAAAGATTAAACCTGGCATTGAAGTCGCCGTTGTTGGTAAAACGATTGAAGGTTATATTAATCGTATTGGTGGCTATAGTATTTTAGAAAATTATTGTGGGCATGGTATCGGAAAGAATTTACATGAAGACCCTTTAATTCCGAATTACATTGTACGCAATTCGGGATTATTACAGCATGTACGCAAAAAATTTCAACCCAATACCGCTGTTTGTGTTGAGCCTATGATTTTTAAAGGTGAAAGTAATGCAGTTAAAGTTGCTCCAGATGGTTGGACTGTGGTTTCAAAACAAGGTGCCTTAAGTGCTCACTACGAAAACACCATTCTGATTACGGCTAACGGAGTAGAAGTTTTAACTAATAGTGACGAAAATTAACTGTTTTTAATGTTAACGCCTTTCGGTGTTAAAATGAATTCTGTAGGTGATTTTTGCATAATCATGCCACTTATAGCGTTAACGAAACCGCAAATATAATCCAGAAATCTTT
>JAFUJE010000086.1 GCA_017473795.1 Clostridia bacterium | reverse complement strand
GGCGATATTAATAAAGATGAAGAAAGCAGTACTATTAATTCTGCTCCTCAATTGCCTATACAACCAGTTTTGTTAGGTGTTATTATTGTCTCGATATTAGCAGCTGGTACATGTGGCTACATTGGTTTTGATATTATATATGGTAAGCGTCGTATGGCTCGAAAAGCTGAGTCTGAACGTGTAGAAAAAATATTGGAAGATGATGATAGTTCCTTTTAATGATTTTATCGCTCTCGGATAACTCCTATATTCTTAATAGTTCACCTTTCTAGTAAAAAATGTGCTTTACAAATTTAATTTTATGTTGTAATATTAACGTTATTGTGGATTTATTTGCGGGGAGGATTGTTTTTTGAGTAAAGTCGATGCGATTGAGGTCGAGGGCAGTGTTATCGAAGTAATGCGTAATGCAAAATTCAAGGTAAAATTGTCTAATGGTCATGTAATTATGGCATACTTGTCCGGAAAACTTTACAAGAACAACATCAAGGTCCTGGAAGGTGATATGGTTAAATTGGAAATTTCGCCATATGACTTGAATAATGGACGCATTACCTGGCGTAGTAAATCTGTAATCGATAACGGAGGAAATGGACAATGAAAGTGAGAAGTGGAGTAAAACCAATTTGCAATAAATGCAAAGTTATCAAACGTGATGGCACTGTTATGGTTATTTGTGAAAATCCAAAACACAAACAACGCCAACCACGTCCGTCCAAATCACCGCGATAAGGCAAATCCTCGTGCACGCCTCGCGGCAATTTTGGTGTGTACGTTTTTATAGATAATCAAAAAAAGGAGAAAATAATGGCAAGAATTAGTGGTGTGGATATACCAAAGGATAAATGTATTAAATATGCTTTAACGTATATCTATGGCATTGGTGAAAAAACGGCAGATAAAATTTGTGCGGAGTGTAAAGTAGATCCTACGGTTCGTACTAAAGATGTGCCGGAAGCAAAAATTAACGAAATTAGGACTTACATCGATAAGAATATTAAAACAGAAGGTGATTTACGTCGTGAAGTATCTTTAGATATTAAACGTTTGACAGAAATCGGTTGTTATCGTGGAATTCGTCACCGTAAAGGTTTACCTGTTCGTGGTCAATCAACTAAGCAAAATGCACGTACACGTAAAGGTCCTAAGAAAATGGTTATCAGGACCAAGTAACATAAGGAGTTTAGGAGGAAATAAATGGCAGAAGCAAAATCAAATGCACCAATGAAAAAAAAGCCAGCCACCAAGCGTAAACACAAAAAAACGTTAAACGCAAAAGGTAAGGCTTATATTAATGCATCATTCAATAACACGATTGTAACTTTGACCGATGACCAAGGCAATGTAATTAACTGGGCTAGTGCCGGTGTGGCAGGTTTTAAGGGTAGTCGTAAATCAACCCCATTTGCTGCTCAAACAACAGCAGAAAAAGCAGCAGCTACTGCGAAAGAAATGGGTTTATTAAAAGTCGATGTTTTTGTTAAAGGACCGGGTGCTGGTCGTGAAAATGCGATTCGTGCACTTAACCAAGCTGGTTTGGAAGTTTTATCAATTACTGATACTTCACCGGTTGCTCATAACGGTTGTCGACCACCTAAGAGGAGGAGAAAATAATTATGGCAAAATATACTGGACCTGATTGTCGTTTGTGCCGCCGTGAAGGTTGCAAATTGTTCTTGAAAGGTGAACGTTGCTTGTCGGCAAAATGTGCAATGGAAAAACGTCCTGTTGTTCCTGGACAACACGGTTTAGCACGTAAAAAAGAAAAAGAATATGGTACACAGTTGCGCGAAAAACAAAAAGTTAAACGTGCATATGGTTTACAAGAAAAACAATTCCACGCTTTATACGAAAAAGCAGCCAATACTAAAGGTCGTACCGGTGACAATTTATTGTCTTATTTGGAACGTCGTTTAGATAACGTTGTTTATCGCATGGGAATTGCTGATAGTCGTAGTGAAGCTCGTCAATTGGTTTCACACGCTCATATTACTGTTAATGGTAAATCTGTAAATATTCCATCTTATTTAGTAGAAAAAGGTGATATTATCGCTATTAAAGAAAATAAAAAAGAATTGGAAATTTTCAAAGTTTTGAAAGATCAAAAAATCAGTTTGCCAAAATGGTTGGAATTTTCAGGGGCAAAATTATCTGGTAAAATTTTAGAGTTGCCAACACGTGAAGATATTGACTTAAATATTCAAGAAAACTTAATTATTGAGCTGTATTCAAAATAAAATGTAAATTTGTAAAATGTAATTTGAAAGGGAGAAAATTATTATGCTAAAAATGGAATTAATGAAACCGAAAATTACGGTTAACGAAAGTACCGGAGCAAAGAGTGCTCGCTTTATTATTGAACCTCTGGAACGTGGTTATGGTACCACTCTGGGTAACTCTCTGAGAAGAGTACTGCTCTCTTCTCTGCCCGGCACTGCTGT
>JAFUJE010000085.1 GCA_017473795.1 Clostridia bacterium | reverse complement strand
ACATGACAAAAATTGCAATGAACAAGGCAATGGCTAAGTTAAAACAAATACGACTGATACGATTTAACCGTGCCTGAGCCAACATTGCAACTGGTGCAACATTATTTCCCGTCATCATTTCCTTCGCTTCCATAAAACTCCTTTTTTATTTTTTTAGTTTCATGAATATTCTATTATAAGCGAATTTTTCCTTTTATCCTAACAAAAAACTTACAACTCTAAATTAAGATAATTATCTTTGTTTTGTTCGGGCGCAACCTTGGCAATTTTGGTAAAAGAAGATAAGCCAGCCGTATTAGTTTTTTTTACCGCCAAGGTTAAACGCTGTTCTTTCTGCGCTGTGGTTTGTAATTGAATTTTGAATTGATTTAAAATGCGAGTCCCATAACCCTTACCCCGGCAATCCGGATTAACGCCCATAATTTCCACGTGCGCATGATTGGGTTCGGGGTAGGAACAGCACAAAAAGCCAATTAACTGGTGCGCATCGAACGCTAAGAAAGCGTCAATATCATCCATTTCTTGGTCGATAAACGCCAAATAATCACCCAACAGTATACTATCCAGCACGACAAATTGGTTCAAGCCGTTACTGCCGTTTGCTTGTTCTTTCGCTTGCCAAGTATTTAATTCGGTTTGGAATTTTTCCTGAAAAGCCGAGAACACAATTTCCTTGCCCGGTTTTTGATTCATGATTACAGCATAAACAATTTTTAAATTAAAAAGAATACTTTAAATATAAAAAAACCTAACCCGTAAAATTGGATTAGGTTTTTATTCAAGCAATGATTACGACTTAAAACAATTTAGTAATGTTTGCCCAAGTCCCTGGGAAGAATTGGAAGAGAATAATAATTGCCAACAAAACTAAGAAAGCAACTTTCAAGATAAAACCACGTTTTATCATTGCTTCGAAGCTGACAATCAGCACAACAACCAACGCTGCATAGTTCTTAATAATTAACAAGACATCAAGTATATTTACTGGGATAAACGCCCAGTTGGCATTGATGATTAAAATTGCATAAAGTGCAATTGTTGCGACCGCCAAAACTTCGCCCAAAATGTCTAGCACCTTTTCAAGACCTGAATTTTTCTTTTCCATTTATTAATCCTCCTTTGTTTAATACTTCATTTTACCACAAAAAATTTTATCAAGTCAAAAGAAAACCAAGCTAGTTACTTTTTGTATCTATCTTTAAATGTTTTTACAAACCTAACGGAATAACTTCCAAGTCATCAGGTACATACACATTACCCTTGAAAAATTGCTTTGCATTTTCTGTGTATTTTGTTTTTCTAGTTTCTAAACTGTCTGTTTCAGTATGCCAAAGAATTAAATTTTTAGCGTTAATTTTTTTGTGCAGTAGCCAAGCGACCTAAAATCTGATTTTCCCCACCACCATCGACCAAGAAGTATTGATTCTCATTTTCTACACAAAAACAAGTATTATAACAATCTGAATGATAGTTACCATTGGTAGTACCTTAAACATACATCTTCATAAAATATGATTAACATATCAATCTAAAATTGCATAACAGATTTTAAAAAATTACTTCCGCCAACGCTTCGTATTATTTACTCTTGGCGGTACGCAGGTAATGTAAATTGATTATTTTTGCCGCAAATTTATAATTCGATTTTTTTATATTTTCCATGACAAATATTTAAAACAGAACAATTTTCTTCATAATCAAAATCATCATAAAATTCAGCTGGTAAATTTAAAATTTTCATGAGCATACATTTATTAACATTTTTATGCGCAAAAATTATTACAGTTTGAATATCTTTCTGTTTGGACATTTTTTCAATGAAATCTGTCACTGTGTTTAATCTCGTTGATACATCCATTGGCGATTCACCTAGGAATTGAGGTTTATAGTAAGATATCGTATTTTTCTGACAATTTTGATAAATTGTTTCATATTTTCTTTTCTTGATTTCTCGATCAATCATATGGAAAGCACCATACGCTTGTTCTCTGAGCGCATTTAAAACAAAAACATTGTCGGAATTATTTTCAAACTGCAAAATTTCATTGGCATATTCATAGGTTGCTCTTGCCCTTTGATAAGGCGAAACCAAAACTAGCGTTTTGCCTTTATCAATGCCATTTGCGGCTAAATAATTATTCAACTTGCGACCAATATCTTTTGATTGCGCAATTCCTTTTTCGGTTAAATCAATTTTAGCATCTTCAATGACCTGGTCCTCATCTAAAAGAACATTTTCACTTTTTAGTTTTGCCCTTAACGCATTTGAGACAGACTCACCATGTCTTACTAAAAAAACATTTAATTTTTTGAATAAGTTATACGGTGACTGTACTCGATTTAATATTTCTAAACCTTCATATCTGTAATACATAATTTATCTACTTTTATTGTCCTTTGTAAATCAAAATAATTTCGCAAGTTTCAAAAGTTTGCACCCGTGCCGATTTTTTTCGTAATTAATTCGTAGGCTTTTTTTACATCATATTCGTCTGTAATCTTAATTTCAAAGTTTTTTATGTCTTGCATCAGTCGTTCTTTT